>JBDSKE010000098.1:0-8748 GCA_039917105.1 Candidatus Eiseniibacteriota bacterium
CGATCAGCGCTCGAAGGACTACGACACGCTCAAGGATGTGTTCCGTCCCGGGCATGCGGACTATACCTACTTCGAGAAATATGGCCTGCGCGATCATCGCGGAGGTGGGCGTTCCTCTGGCCGCGAAACGGTGGGGCGTGTGGCGGCCGGCGCCCTGGCACGCGTGGCGCTGGCCACCGTGGGCGTGCGCATCGTGGGCGGCACGGTGCAGGTGGGAGGGCTGCGTACCGATTCGCGCGACTGGAGTCAGACCGAGCGCAATGCCGTCCGGTGCCCGGATGCCGAGGCTGCCGAGGGGTTCATTGCGCTGATCGAACAGACGCGGGACGCCAAGGACTCGATCGGTGGCGTGGTCGAGGTGGTTGCACAAGGGGTACCGGTGGGTTGGGGCGATCCCACCATGACCAAGCTCGACGCCATGCTCGGCGCCGCGATGCTCAGTATTCCCGCCACCAAGGGCGTCGAGATCGGTGGTGGCTTCGGCATGTGCGCGCTGAATGGTTCCCAGACCAACGATGCGTTCGATGGCGAGCGATATCAGAGTAATTTCTCGGGCGGCATCGCCGGTGGGATCTCCAACGGCAACGAGGTGGTGGTGCGCGTGGCGGTGCGACCCGCCACCAGCATCGGCAAACCCCAGGTCATGGCCAAGAAGGACGGTGGCACCCAGACGGTGGCGATCGAGGGCCGACACGATCCATGCATCTGCCCGCGCGTGGTGCCCGTCGCCGAGGCCATGCTGGCGGTGACCCTCATGGATGCCTGGCTGCATCAGCGGGCCTTGCGCGGGCGGGACCGCTAGACGAGCCGCGCGATTCTGGCTGGCACCTGCTCGCGGGAAGAGCGTACGCTGGGTTCGCCCCCGCAAGAGGGCCGTGCCATCGGCAGTACCCACGCTTCACCCGGATGATCCGCATGCGCATCGAGCCCATCCGCCTCGCGCAGGCGTTCGCCTGCACGTTCGCCCTGGCGAGCGCGTCACCCGCACGCGCCGAAACCTATTCGATCACCGACCTGGGCAGCCTGGGCGGGGCCCGCGGTAGCGGTGCGCTCGCACTCAATGGCAACGGCGCGGTGGTCGGATATTCGTTCGTCCAGGGCACCAACTTCGTGCATGCCATGGTCAATCGATATGGCACTGTCGAGGACTTGGGCACGCTGGGCGGAACGCAGAGTCTTGCACGCTCGGTCAACGCCGCCGGGGATGCCGTGGGTTGGGCGTATCCCACTGGGGTCGCGACCCAGCTCGCGGTGCTGTGGCGGGACGGACAGGTTGTGCCGATCGGAACCTTCGGCGGCAACTCCAGCGATGCGCGCGACATCAACAATGCCGGGCTCGTCGTGGGCTCGGCGTTCGATGCCGGGGGCGATGAACACGCGTTCTGGTGGCAGGGAGACGTGCTGCATGACATGGGCACGTTCGGGGGCACTCAGAGCCGGGCGTATGCATCTAATGAGTGGGGCGACATCGTGGGCTGGGCGGCGATCACCAACGACGCCGGCCTGCACGCCTTTCTCGGTAAGCGCGATGGCGAGCTGTACGACCTCGGCACGCTCGGTGGGCCCGCGAGCCACGCCTACGATGTCAACGAGAGCGTGCACCTGTGTGGTTGGTCGATGCTTGCGCCGAACTGGCCGCCGAGTCGTGGCTGGTTCTGGGCCAACGGCATCATGAAGAGTCTGGGAACACTTGGTGGCATCTACAGCTCGGCCTTTGGACTGAACAATCTTGACCAAGTGGTGGGCGCGAGCACACGCGCTGACGAAGTGCAGGTCGCGTTCCTGTGGAATAACGACCGGATGACCGATCTCAACACGCTGGTGGCCGGTGGCTCGGGCTGGTTCCTGACACGCGCCTGGGATATCGATGACCAAGGCGCGATCGTTTGCGAGGGTACCTACGGTGGCGTGCCGCGTGCGGTCCTGCTCACCCCCTCGAATACCGTCTCCACGCCGCCCGGGGCGCCGACCACGTTGAGCTTCGCGGGCGCCTCACCCAACCCGATGAACGCAGGTGGCGCATTCGCATTCGCGCTGCCGGCGGAGGCCGCGGTGCGCCTCGAACTCTACGACACCGGCGGGCGCAGGCTGCTCGCTCTGGCCGATGGACCGTTCCGGGCCGGAGCCTCGCGCGTGCCATGGGATGGTCGTGATGAGAACGGCGCGGCCCTTGCGCCCGGTGCCTATTGGGCCCGACTCACCGTGGGTGGCCGCGGCATATCGCGGGCGTTCGTGGTCGTGCGATGATGGACAGGCACCGGGAACGGATGCTAGGCTCAAGCCCTTATCGATTGCATCCCTTGGGAGGTCGCTCGTGATACAGCCTTGCTGGAACCGATACTGGCGCGCATACGGCTATGCTTGGCATGGCTGGGGAATCGCGCTGGTCCGGTAGAAGTACCCTCCGACCCGAGATTCCCGCAGGCCCATGCCACTCCCGGCGTGGGCTTCTTCGTTGGCCCGCCGCTCACCACCCCATCAGGATCGCAGACGCCATGCTCGTCCTACTCCGGCCCGGCACCCCCGAGACCACCGCGCATGACGTGATCACACGCCTGCGCATGGCTGGCCTCGCCGTGTACCGCACCGACCATGAGGGCCGCGCCCGAATCGCCGCCATTGGCGACCTGAGCGCACTCGATTGGAAGGAAGTGGCCGCGTGGCCGGGGGTGGAATCGGCGGCCAAGCTGGCCAAACCCTTCAAACTGGCAAGCCGTGCATTCCATCCGCAGGACACCATCATCTCAGTGGGGCGTGCCTCGATCGGCAGCGACCAGTTGGTGATCATGGCCGGACCCTGCTCGATCGAGGGCGAGGCGCAGGCATTCATCATCGCCGAGGCCGTTGCCAGGGCGGGCGCCACCGTCATGCGCGGCGGGGCATACAAGCCGCGCACCTCGCCTTACGCCTTCCAGGGGTTGGGAGAGGAAGGTCTCAAGATCATGCGTCGCGCCGCCGACGCCCATGGACTCGCAGTGGTGTCCGAGGTGATGGACACCGCCCAGGTGCCGCTGCTTTCGCGTTATGCCGACATCCTGCAGATCGGCGCGCGCAACATGCAGAACTACTCCCTCCTGCGCGAGGTGGGGCACGCCGACAAACCCATCCTTCTCAAGCGCGGCCTCTCGAGTACGATTGAGGAGTGGCTCATGTCGGCGGAGCACATCATGGCCCAGGGCAATCTCCAGGTCATCCTGTGTGAACGCGGGATCCGCACATTCGAAACCTACACGAGGAACACGCTCGATCTGAATGCGGTGCCCGTCGTGAAAGAACTGTCGCACCTGCCCGTGATCGTGGATCCCTCGCATGGCGTGGGCATCCGCGACAAGGTCGCACCCATGGCACGCGCATCGGTGGCGGCAGGCGCGGATGGACTCATGATCGAGGTGCACCACGATCCCGACCACGCACTCTCTGATGGCGCGCAATCGCTCTATCCCGAGCAGTTCGAGGAACTGGTGGGGCAGATCCGCACCATCGCCAGCGTTGTCGGGCGACGGGTCTGAAGCGGCTGACCACGCCATGCGCGCGCACCGGCTTGACGCGGCCCGTTGCTATCGGATTAACTCTCCCGCTCGTGGGCGATTAGCTCAGTTGGTAGAGCACTTGCTCGACAAGCAAGGGGTCACTGGTTCAAGTCCAGTATCGCCCACCATGTCTTCTGGGGCGCGCACGCCGGCTGGTCGGCGCGCCGCCCCTTTTCGTTTCCAACATGGGAAGGCACGTCATGGCGTCGTCCGCACAGGCTTCGGGACCCGATCTCTCCAAGTACCCGGGTGGTGAGTCGCTGTATCGCGTCCGTCATTCGGCTGCACACGTGCTGGCCACGGCGGTCGTCGACCTGTTTCCCGAGACCAAAGTGGCGGGCGGCCCGCCAATCGAGAACGGCTTCTACTACGACTTCGCCAAGCCCACGCCGTTCACACCCGAGGACCTCGAGAAGATCGAGGCTCGCATGCGTGAGATCATTGCATCCGACCAGCCATTCGTGTTCGCCGAGACCACGCGCGATGCCGCGTTCCAGCATTGGGACAAGCTGGGGGAGAAGTACAAGCTGCACTTCCTCTCGGCGATCCCTGCGGACGCCAAGGTCACCACTTACCAGAATGGTCCATTCCTTGACCTGTGCCGCGGCCCTCACCTCGAGAGCACGGGTGCAATCGGCGCGTTCAAGATCACCCACGTCGCCGGAGCGTACTGGCTGGGCAGCGAGAAGAACGAGATGCTCCAGCGCATCTACGGAACAGCATTCGCGACCCAGGCCGAGTTGGACGCGCACGTGCACCGCATCGAGGAATCGCTCAAGCGCGATCACCGCCGCCTGGGCAAGGAACTCGACATCTTCTCGATCCATGAAGAGGTGGGGGCGGGACTGGTGTTCTGGCACCCCAAGGGTGGCGCGCTGCGGCACCAGATGGAAACCTTCTGGAAAGAAGAGCACCTCAAGCGCGGCTACCAGTTCGTGTACACGCCGCACATCGCGTCCGAGAAGTTATTCGAGATCTCGGGACATCTGCAGAACTACGCCGAGATGATGTATGCGCCCATGGTGATCGACGAGCAGCCTTATCGTTGCAAGCCCATGAACTGCCCAGGCCACATCATGATCTACAACACCCGCAAGCACTCGTACCGCGAGTTGCCCTTGCGTTACGCCGAGTTGGGCACGGTGTACCGCTATGAGCGCAGCGGCGTCCTGCACGGGATGGAACGGGTACGGGGCTTCACCCAGGATGACTCGCACATCTTCTGTACGCCGGATCAGTTGGCGGCCGAGGTGGAGGGCATCCTGGATCTCATGGACCACTTGCTCAAGACCTATGGCTACGAGTACCAGTGCTACCTCGCCACCCGGCCCAAGGAGAACACGCTCGGCTCGGATGCTGAATGGGAGTTCGCCACCAACGCGCTCGAGCAGGCGCTCAAGGCCAAGGGATTGCCCTACGAAATCGACGAGGGCGGCGGCGCGTTCTACGCGCCCAAGATCGACGTCAAGCTCAAGGACGCGCTCGGCCGGGATTGGCAATGCCCCACGATCCAGGTGGACCTGAACCTGCCCAAGCGCTTCGGCGTGTATTACACCGGGCCCGATGGTCAGGACCACGAAGTCATCATGTTGCATCGCGCACTCTATGGATCACTCGAGCGCTTTGTCGGGATCTTCATCGAACACACCGGCGGGGAATTCCCGGTCTGGGTGGCGCCCACACAGGTGATCGTGCTGCCGGTGCATCCCAAGGCATTCGAGTATGCCCATGCCACCGCGCAGATGCTCAAGGACGTGAACATCCGGGTCGAGGTCGATATCCGCGACGAGAAGTTGGGCGCCAAGATCCGCGACGCCGAGTTGACGAAGGTGCCCTACATGCTCGTGGTGGGTCCGCGCGATGCCGAGGCCGGCACCTGCGCACCGCGGCGCAAGGGGAAGGGCGACCTGGGCACCATGGCGCGCGAGGATTTCATCGCTCGCGTGCTAGAGGACATCCGGACCAAGGCGCGCTGACCCACAGGGCAAGGCTTGGCGCTCCGAACGGATTCGCCCGGAGCGCCAGGTCGAAGCAGGTGCTGGAATCAGTTGCCGCCGAACACGAACAGCAGACCGCCGGACGCGCCCGTGCTGCTCGCAGTCCAGTTCGCCTTGGCGCCATCCCAATCGGCCGAGGCGATGCCGATGCGATGGCTGGCATTCGCGGTGAAGCCCCATGACTCGCCCAGCATCATGGTGCCGCCCAGGCGCCCCGCCAGACTGATCCGCATGGTGGGCTCGGCCTCTTCACTGAAGGTGCCGGCCTCGTACTTGTACTTGCCGCTCCAGTATTCGATGCCGGGGCCGAAATACAGCGTGGTGCGCTCCCCGATATTGACGACCCGATCCCCACCCACGCGCACGAAGAACGCGGACACCGTGGTCTTCTGTTCGGGATCTCCCGGCGCGGCGTCGGTGCCGGGCTTGTTCGTCTCGGAGTAGGTGCCGATTCCGGCGCTGAGGTTGAAGGCATAATCATCGCGCATCATGTGCGTGAACTCGACCCGGGGTTCGAGCTCGGTGATGGAGAATGAGGTGATGTAGCCCGCGCCGTTCGGCGCGACCAGATCCGCAGCGCCCGTCCCGATCTGGATCGAGAAGGTCGAGGCACCCTTACCCAGGGCGAAGGCCCCTGATGCCACGGAAAGCATGGCAACCACAGCAAAAACGATACGAAGACTCTTCATGGCTCTCCTCATCTGAGACGCTCGGCCCCCATGGCCGGGCAACCGAGGCGGTGGCCCCGGAGAGATGTGTGGAGTCAGGCTAGGAGGGGGGGCGGAGGGTGTCAACGTTCACCCGCGCGGAGCGCGACCGGCCTTCCGCTCGCCTGCCCTCCATGAACTCCTCGCCGAACAATTGCTCTGCCTCATGCTGATTGTGGGCATGACACCGCAAACTGAGGTTCTGGGTCGTCGACTTACCTCCGCATGACACCGGCCGGACATGGTCGAACTCAAGCAATGTCCGTGCTTCGCAGCGATGTTCCTTGCTGCCGACGAACGTACATTGGCCCCCATCACGATCACGGACTTCGCGTCGAACCTGATTGGGGATGTATCGGCCGGTTGACACGCCCTTCGAAGCGCGCGGGCACTCCGTTGCCGCGAACTTCTGCTTCTCGAGCCGGGCATGCATCTCGCGGAGGGCACGTTCGACTACTCGCACAACATCGATCCCGGGAGCAGCGTGACCCAACAGCGCCTGGATCGCGCGCAAGTCGTCATGAGCTTCGTGGCTGATCGTGCAGCGAAGCTCGACACGCGTAGGAGAGAGTGGGGTAACAAACTGATGAAGGTCGATGGGAAGCACGACGGGTCGTCTGCTCACCGCTACCCCAACAGGTTCCGGAACCTGTGATTCTTTCGAAGTGTTGACATCGATGAGATAACCGGCGTGGTCCGAACTCTGCGGTGCAGCTGGCTCGAGGGTAGGCACAAGCACTGAGCACGACGTGCTCACCTCACGCCGGCTCGTCGGTACATCCGCAAGCGGGAATCGTTGTGCGATCAGCAGTCGGATCTGCAGCTTTGTCCGATGTGTCGACGCCTCCACGAGATCAGTGACATTCGCTGGCGTCAGATGCTTCGCCAGAATCGTTATCGCGGTGAGGTGTATGCGCCCGTCGGCCACCGCCTGCAGGAGAATTGGGAATCGTCTGGCTGCGCGCGCAGAACGGATCCGCTTGAACGCCTCATCCCCGGACATGTGGAACACGCCGACGCAGTAGGCGTGCATCGAGGGGTATCCGGCAGCGACGTGTACCTGGCGCGATTCGATCACGCCCATGCAGGCCAACAGTTCCGCCAGATTCCCGCGGCCACTGGTGAGGAAGATCTCAAACCGCTTCATCAAGGCGGGCGTGGGGAGTTGCCGATACTCGCGCAGCGTCATGGCATTCACCGCGGGGGCGGGTCAGATCACGCGGGGGCGCATGGATATTTCTATCACGCCCCCGCACGAGCTCCCTTGCGCCGCTCAGGCTGGCGAACCCACCGCGGCGCGAGAACTCTCGTGCGAACCTCGTGCTTCCCGTCCAGGAGCCAGAATCCAAGCCAATGGCGGAGAACCAGGAGGATGGCAGCGACCCCCGATTCGCTCTCTCGAGAACCCTGTCAAGGTCATTCGCTTGCCATCCGGCCCGGCAACCATGTAGGATGGCCGAGTTCAAAAGCAGAAGCCCCGCGCTTCTCACCCCGAGCGGACGCAATTGGTCTCGCCAAGGGTTTCAGGCTCCATCCGGCCATCACAGGATGCTGCCAATGAAGACCGGTCATCGGTTCGCCGACGCCGGGCGGGGTCTGTCTGTACAGATCCGGCCCGGCGTCTTGTCTTTCGCCTCCGAGTCGGCATCGTGACCACCATCGCCAACGGAGGGAGTCGCCATTTCCATTCCCGGCAAGACCCAAGAACCGCGTGTCAACGAGCGCATCCGCATCCCGCAGGTCCGAGTCATCGGTGACGATGGCGCGCAGCTCGGCATCCTGACGACGCGCGAAGCACTCGCCATGGCCCAGAGCAAGGGCATGGATCTGGTGGAAGTCGCCCCAACCGCCCGGCCGCCCGTCTGCAAGATCATGGACTACGGCAAGTTCAAGTACGAAGAGAACCGGGCTGCCAAGAAGGCGAAGAAGAACCAGCACCAGATGCAGCTGAAGGAAGTCAAAATGCGTCCGAAGATCGAGGACCATGACTACAACTTCAAGCTCAAGCATGCGCGCGAGTTCCTCGACAACCGCGACAAGGTGAAGTTCACCGTCACCTTCCGTGGTCGTGAGATGGCTCACCAGGAACTGGGCTACAAGATCATCCAGCAGGTCATTGTCGACTTGGGGGAGGTCGCGAACATCGAGAGTCCGCCACGTTCGGAAGGACGCACGATTTCGATGGTGCTCAGTCCCAAGGCTGCCAAGCCGGTTGGAAAGCCTGCGCCCGGGCCGGGTGCGGCGTCGACGTCTCCTACGGAAGGAGCCTAGGAATGCCCAAGCAGAAGAGCAACCGCGCCGCGCGCAAGCGATTCAAGATCTCAGGTACCGGTCTAGCCATCCGTGGCAGTTCGGGCCTGCGTCACGGCATGGTGAGCAAGAACCGAAAGAACAAGCGCAAGAAGACCGGGAACACGGTGGTCGCCAAGGCTGATCAGGCCCGCGTCCTTCGCATGCTGGGCCAGCGCTGACCCGACCCTGAACCGCTCATCTCCCGAAGCGCAGCACGCCTGA
>JBDSKE010000099.1:0-6810 GCA_039917105.1 Candidatus Eiseniibacteriota bacterium
TCCGGCGCGTCTGCCAGTTCCGCCACTCTCGCAGCTCGAGGACGGTCCGTCACCGATCGGGCATGACTGTGTCGCAGGAACGCGCGGCATTATAGCACCATGCGCCGGGGCGGCCAGTCCCGCCACCGGCAAAGGGCTAGAAGCTCACGCGAACCGAACCGAGCAGACGGGTGTCGTACGAGTTCGGGCTCTCCGGTAGGCTCAATGTGCGGTGGGTGAGGCCCAGGTCGAACACGGTTTCGCCCGAATACAGGCTGAAGCCAAGCCCGATGACGCCGGCCTTGGGCTCGGAGCTTCCGGGAAACCGTTCCATCCCGAGCCCGGCACGCACCGCGTAAGGGGTCTCGGAATCGCGGTACTCGATCCCGGCCCGCCACTCGCTGGCCGCGCCGGTCTTGAAGCCCAGCCCTGTCCACTCTTCGCTCGTGCGGCTGCCGGCTGTGGCGAAGACATGGGTCTCGGCGCTCAACGTCAGGCGTGCGCTCAGGCCGCCGCCCCACAGCCCTTCGCGTGTGGCGGACACCGCGATGGTGGTATCGCCTGTGAGCAGCGTGTTCACGGATTGGCCAGTCACATCGAGTGCGGGCGAGACGTGCACCGCGCCGCCGACTCGCCAGCCCCATTTCTGATCCGGTTGGTGCCGCCAGGTGAAACCGGCCCCGCCACTGATGCCACTGCCATCGAAGGCCAGGTCCCGTTTCCCGGATTCGGGTGAGCCCGAGGTCTCGGTGCTGGCGTATTGGTCGGCGCGTCGCCGCCACTCCCCTGCCACACCCCAACGCCAGTCGCCATGCCCGAGGCTCAGGGCGAGCCCGGCGATGCTCTCGCGCGCTTCTCCCTGCAGTGCGAGCCGGGCCGGCGGGCCCACGATGACGCCGTTGCCGAGATTGAACGCCATTTCCTCGCGGCGGATGACCGGTTGCCAAGCATACAACGACACCGACACCGCCCGGATCGGCACCGTGAGGCTGGCGCCGGCGAAGTCGAGCAGGACGAATGTCTGCTCGAACTCGCGGTTGGCGGCGGATAGATCCTGCCGATTGCCATGCATCGCCAGCGGCGACACCACGACGCCGCGCGCCGGCGCGAGCGCGGGATTATCGAACGGCGCCATACCGATCCATCGGTCGGACCGGGCCAAGCCGGCCGAGACGGCATCGCCCGGCGATGTGGCCGCCGCGGGGAACGTGAAGCGGCCCGCGATGTTCAGCGGAGGGGGCGCGGAGGCGTGCGTGGGAACCGCCACCAGCGCGATGAGCGCGAGTGCATGGAGAAGGCGTCTGGGATCCATTCAAGCTCCGTATTTGTCGAGACGCCCGGCGTTGCCGAGCAATACACCCATGAGGTCCTTGCTCGCAAGGGTGCCCATGCTCCCAAGCGGACAATTCTTCTCGTGGAACCGGTCCAGCCCATCGGCGAAGCAGAACCGGCCGTGGATCATGGCGGGCACTGGGTGCCAGGAATGCCCCTTCATCAGGACCGGGGTGGAGTGATCGCCCGTCACACACAGCACATTGGGTTGCAGGGCCATGAGCCGTGGCAGGGCGGCGTCGACCGCCTCGATCACGGCGACCTTCGCATCGAAGTCGCCGTCCTCCCCCGCCATGTCGGTGCCCTTCACATGGATGAAGAAGTAATCGTGGCTGGCCCAGTGCTGCTCGGCCATGGTGAATGCGTCGGCTGCCGAATCCCCCGTGGGCACGAACAGGTCCATACCCGCCAGTTGGGCCACACCGCGGTACATGGGGTAGGCCGCGATGGCGGCGGCGCGCAACTTGAAGCGCTCGCCGTAGCTGGGGAAGTGCGGCCGTGCCGAGACACCGCGCGCGACCACGGCGTTCGCGGGGTGCTCGTCATGGAGCACCGCATTCGCTTGCTTGACGAAGGCATTGATGACCGACGCGGTCTTGTCGTTCGCTGTGCCGGCCGCCAGCGCGCGGGCAGCGGGAATCGGCTTGCCTTCCTTGTGCGGGTCCGCGTCACTGACCTCGCCGCCCAGGCCAGGTCCGCGCATCAGCGCGACGAATCGATGGCCCTTGCCGGGCTGCAGGATCACCTCGGTGTCCCCGACCTGGGCGACGGCACTGCGGATCCGCTCGACCAAGGTCGCGCACACCTCACTGGCGATCCGACCGGCCCTCCGGTCAGTGACGATGCCGCCCGCGTCCACCGTACAGAAGTTCGCGCGCGCCGCGACGTCGCCTGGCTGCAGGTCCATGCCGGCACCCAGTGCCTCGAGCACACCACGGCCGACCGGATGCGTGAGCGGGTCATAGCCGAATAGCCCCAGGTGGCCCGGGCCACTGCCCGGGGTCACACCCGGTAGCACCGGCAACAGGCGCCCCATCGCCGAGGCGGGGGCGAGTGCGTCGAGGTTCGGGGTACGCGCTGATTGCAGCGGAGTGCGCTGGGCGCGCTCGGGATGCGGCAGGTCGCCCAACCCATCGAGCACCAGCAGGACGATCTTGGTGTCGCCCTCGAGCGCGAGGGATTCGATCACGTCGGGGTTCAAGTCATGCCTCCGCAGGATGACGGATGAACGGGAATGGCATTCGTGGTATGCAGCATGCCGCAATCGCGGTCGGCATGCATCCACCCTAGTGCCCGGGTATGGCCCCGTAAGCCGTCCACCATGGGTGGATCTCGGGCCGGAAGCGGCCCGCGCGCACCGCGGGATCCGCCTGGATCAAGCGTCTGGTCTCAGTGGTGTCGGTGCGGAACAGGTAGAGGCCGCGCAATTCGCCCGTGCCTTCGATCGCGCTCTCCAATACCAGGCGGCCGTCGCTGCGCAGGCGCTCGGCGTAGGCGCGCTGGGCCTTGAGCGTGCGCGCAACGCTAGGGGGCAGGTTCGAAGTCCAGCTGGGCCCGCGGTGCAGCAACACCATGGTGAACACGACGAGCGAATCTTTGAGCGTCTCGCCGCGCTGCTCGGCGTAGGCCAAGCGACGGCGGTAATCCTCGCTGATCCCCACGGGCGCCATCCAGCCATACATCTCGAGCCGCAGGCGTTGTTCCGCCAGCAGCGGGTCGCCCGCGAGGAGCGAATCCAACTTCATGTCGGCGTCGCCAGTGAAGACGAAGATGCCCCGAAGCGCCGTGTCGTCGCCGAACGGGCCCGCCGCCTGCAGAGCGCCCCGTTCGAACATGCGCTTGATGTTGGCCCTGTGCCCTGCCTGCAAGCTGTCCGCGCGTGCGGTTCGATCCGGCGTGTAGCCCGGGCCGCGGTAGAGCAATCCCAGACGATAACGCGTCAGGACGGGAGCCGGGGCCGGTTCTCCGGCATGCACGCCGATGGCGACCAGAACGAGTAATAGGACGATGGCGATGCGCGATCTCATGTGTGCTCCAAGCCTCGTGGGCAGGTGGATGCTTCGAGGGTGCGAAGGATGGCGTGCGCGAAACGCGCCGGCGCGGCAGGATCGGTGCGGACGAATAACTCGGGTTCAATGAGCTCGAGTTCCATGAGCAGGAATCCATCCGCCGTCAAAACCCCATCGACCCGCGCGTAAAGAAGTGGGCCGGGGACCTGGGCGATGATCGCCGTGGCGGTTTCGATCATCTCGCGCGGTGCGACCGCCGGAGCGACCGTGCCCCCGTGACTCTGTTGCACGCGGAAGTCGCCGTCCGCGGGAAACTTTCGCAGCGCATGACTGAACACACCATGGAAGAACACCAACGACCACTCCCCGCCTTGGGCGATCTCAGCCAGGAAAGGCTGAATCAACATGTCGCGCCCGGCAACCGAACCGGCAAACCGGGCTTGGGAATCGCTCGCCGTCGTCCGCGACGCCTGCCACGTGTCGAATGCGCCCCCTGAGACCGCGGGCTTCACCACCGCCTGGTCCCAATCATGCTCAACGAGCAGCGCCCGCAGCGATGGCGCGGTGCCGCGCGCAACCAACACGGTGGGCGTGACCGCCACGCCGTGCTCAGCCAAGGCTATCAAGTAGCGTTTGTCGAGGTTCGTCCGCATCACCGCGACGGGGTTGTGGACGCGTGCACCGATGCGCTCGAGGCGATCGAGCCATGCCTGGAACTCGGGGAGCCTGCGGAAATAGTCCCAAGGCGAGCGCACCACGACGAGTCCGAATGCGCCCCAATCCGCGGCGGCGTCATCCCATCGCACCGCTTGCACGGGGTGTCCCGCGAGTTGCAGAGCCGCTGCGGTCAGCGCGTCGTCGTCAGTGAGTCCATTGGGACGCACCGGGCCGAATGGCTCGCAGGTGACGAAGGTGATCGAGGTCATGACGACCCAGCGTAACATGCGGCGAGACCCGGTGATTCGTGTCGGCCTCGTGTAGCATGCGCATCATGCGGTCATCCCCTGAGCACGCCGGACCCCGCGGCGTTGACCCTGTGCTTGCGCTCATTCTCGGGACAGCGCTCCTGCTGCGGCTCCATGAAGCAATGCGTGCGCCGCTGTGGTACGACGAGCTCTACTCGTGGGGCGCCTCGCACCGCCCATTCCTCGAGATGCTCGCAATCGCCCGAGCCGATGTGCATCCTCCGCTGCATTTCGTACTGACATGGTGCTGGGGGTGGTTCGGTGATTCGGATCTGGCCATTCGATCCCTCAGTATCGTCTGCGGACTTGGCGGCCTCGCGGCAGCCCATGCCCTGACACAGGCCATGTTCGGGCGCTCCACCGCGCGCATCGCCACCCTTTTGCTCGCACTCCATCCGTGGCATATCTACATCTCCCAGGAAGCGCGCTCCTATGCATTACTCTGGCTCGCGCTGACGTTGTCCGCTTTGGGCGCGTGGCATTGGAGCGAACGCGGGCGCAGCCGGGATGCGACGTTGTTCGTGTTGGCCTCGGCAGTGGCGCTATGGACGCATTACATTGCCGGCCCCGTTCTCGTGGTCCAGTTCGCATGGGGCATCGCCGCCCTTGCGCGCCATCCGGGCAAGCTTGCGCGATGGTTCGGGCTCCACCTGATGGTGGCGCTCCTGTTCGCGCCGCAACTCCACACCCTCAGGGCGCAGTTCCACCGGGTCGAAACCGATCATTGGCTGCAACGGCCTGACCAAGCTGCGCTGAGCGATGTGGGACGCCGACTCGCGTTTGGCAGCGTTTGGTTCCTTCCGGGGATCCTGGGCTTCGCGTTCGCGCCGCTGCTACGAACACGCACTCGCCGCGCCGCCGTATTCGGGTGGACGGTGGGCATCGTCACCGTGCTCGCATGTTGGTATCTGAGCACGCGCGGCGTTCGGCTCTTCGGCGTCAAATACATGCTGTTCGCGCTCCCACTCGTGATGGCTCTGGTGGCCGCGGGTGTGATGCTCTTACCGGGGCGAGCGCCGCGCTGGGTGGTCATCGCCCTGTTGGCGTCCGGTGCCTTGCGCAGCACTTGGTTGCGCGCCCCTCAGCCCGAGGCCGAGTCGCTCGCGCTGGTGCGCAGCCACCTCGCTTCGCGCGCACGAGCGGGCGACCTGGTGTTCCACGCCGACACGCACACCTTATTGTTCTCTCAGCACTACCTGCCGAACCTTCGGCATCGACTTCTGATCGGCGGGCAGCGCCTGCCCTATTTCGAGGGTGGACTCCTGGTGGCCGAATCAACACGAGCCGTGCCGGACGAGTTGGCAGCTGCGCATGTGCTGGGATCCCGCTGGTTCGCCCTGGCTGCCCGGCCGGCAGGAATCGACACGCGCGCGGCCCGTGCTCAGTTCGATTCGCTCGCCTTCGCGCGCAACTCGAACCTGGGCGTGGTGACCGTGTGGGACGGCGTCCGCCCCTGATGCGACCCGCTTGGGGCGCAAAAGACGCCCCTTGGCTTGTCGCGATGGCGGTGGCCGCCTATCTTCGCCCCCTCAACAGCCCCGACATCCCACCCCCAGAAACTTGCGGAGGCAACCTCTCCATGGCAATCCATAAAGTTGGAGTGATCGGCTGCGGCCTCATGGGCAGCGGCATCGCGCAGATCAGCGCCCAAGCCGGATTCGCAACTGTGGTGCGCGAAGTGTCCCCCAACGCGCTCGAAAAAGGTATGGGTTCGATCAAGAAGTTCCTCCAGGGCGGCGTCGACAAGGGCAAGCTCGCGCCGGAGGACATGGCCAAGACTCTCGCAAACTTGTCCGGCACCACCGATTTCAAGGACCTCGCCGATTGCGATCTTGTGATTGAGGCCGCAACCGAGAACCTCGGCCTGAAAAAGGAGTTGTTCGGCGCGCTCGATGCGGTGTGCAAGCCCGAGACGATTTTCGCTTCGAACACCTCGAGCCTGTCGATCACCGAGATGAGCATGTTCACCAAGCGCCCGGGGCAGGTCCTCGGCCTGCACTTCTTCAATCCGGTGCCGCTCATGAAGTTGGTCGAGGTGGTGAGGACCTTGCAGACCAAGCCCGAGGCGATCCAAGCCGCGAACGCTTGGTGCATGGCAATCGGGAAAACCGTGGTCAGCTGTGGCGACTCGACCGGTTTCGTGGTGAACCGCCTGCTCGTGCCGTACATGCTGGATGCGATGCGCGTGTTCGAGCAGGGCTTGGCGAGCCGGGATGACATCGACAATGCCATGAAGCTGGGCTGCGGCTACCCCATGGGGCCGCTCCTGCTCACCGACTACGTCGGCCTCGACACGACGTACTACATCAGCGAGATCATGTTCGATGAATTCAAGGAGCCCCGCTTCGCTGCACCTCCGATGCTCAAGCGCATGGTCCTTGCCGGATTGCATGGCAGAAAGAGCGGCAAGGGCTTTTACGATTGGAGCACGAACCCGCCGTCTTGAGGAGTGCCAATGTCCGCCCCCCGCCTTGCGGTGATCGGCGCCGGCAAGCTAGGCGAGACCCTGATCACCGGCCTCGTTG
>JBDSKE010000100.1:0-7004 GCA_039917105.1 Candidatus Eiseniibacteriota bacterium
CTGTGCGACGATTGCGCAGGGCGCGGCGCCACTGTGGTGTTGTCGTCCGAAGCGCTCGCGTCGTTCGCATTGCTATTGTCGCGCCCGATCGGCGATGCGGGCGAATACATCGAGATCCCCCGCGCGGGCGAGTTGTTTCGCGTGGTGGAGGACTTTCTCCGCACCCACTTCCAGCGCTTCCAGGGGCTTCGGTCGCTCGAGATGCTGAGATCCTTGAATGAACGATAGACCCGGAGGATTCCCGGTGCAGATGCTGGACCCCAAGCAGTCATTGCAGGCGATGATCCTGGCTCTCGAACAGTTCTGGGCAGCACGTGGGTGTGTCATCCAGCAGCCGTACCCCTCCGAGGTGGGAGCGGGCACATTCAACCCCGCCACCTTCCTGCGCGCGCTCGGCCCCGAGCCCTGGCGCGTGGCGTATGTCGAACCCTCGCGCCGTCCAAAAGACGGGCGCTACGGCGAGAACCCGAACCGCTTCCAGCAGTTCTTCCAGTACCAAGTGCTGCTCAAGCCCGCGCCGGGCGATGTGGTGCAGCAGTACTTCAGCTCGCTCGAGGCGATTGGCATCGATCCGCGCGAGCACGACATTCGCCTGATCGAGGATGACTGGGAGAGTCCCACGCTGGGCGCTGCGGGACTTGGCTGGCAGGTGCTCATGGACGGCACTGAGATATCGCAGTTCACCTACTTCCAGCAGTGCGGCGGGCTCGAGCTGCCCATGATCTCGGCGGAGCTGACCTATGGGCTCGACCGCATCGGCATGATGTTGCAGGCACGCGAGCGCGTGCAGGACCTGATGTGGGCACCGAATGTCACCTGGGGCGACCTCTGGTTGCGCAACGAAGTCGAGTGGTCCCACTACAACTTCGAGCAGGCGCCAGTCAAAGAGCTGTTCGAGATGTTCCGCATCTGGGAGCTCGAGGCGGGCCGGCTGCTCGACTTGAAGCTCGTGAGCCCCGGCTACGATGCCGTCATCAAGTGCTCGCACATGTTCAACCTGCTCGATGCGCGGGGCGCGATCTCGGTCAGCGAGCGCGTCGGCTACATCGGGCGCGTCCGGCAGATCGCACGCAAAGCGGCGCTGGCGTATCACCATCTGCGGGCCGAGTTGGGCTACCCGCTCATCCCCGATGCGACCGATCGCGAGCGCTGGCTGGCGAACTATGCCGACAGCCAGACGCGCAACCAGGCGCAGGCCGCCAAACGGGCCGCCAAGGAAGGTGCGCGATGAGCCGCGACCTGTTGTTCGAGATCGGAATCGAGGAACTACCCAGCAGTTATTGCATGCCGGCGGTGGAACAACTTGCTGGCAGCGTGCGCCGCGGGCTCGCCGATCTGCGCCTGTCGCATGGTGACGTACGCCTGTTCGCGACGCCGCGGCGCTTGGCGCTGCTGGTCTCTGCCGTGGCAGCGCGCCAGTCCGACTTCGCCGAAGAGGCCATGGGCCCGGCTGCGCGGGCCGCGTTCGATGCCGAGGGCAATCCCACCAAGGCCCTGCTCGGATTCTGCGCCGGTAAAGGTGTGGATGTGAGCGCCGTGCGCCGCCTCGACACGCCCAAAGGCGAGTATGTTGCCGTGACCGTGCAGCACACGGGCAAGGCGGCGGGCGAAGTGTTGTCGATCATGCTGGCCGCTGCTGCGTCGAAACTCAATTATCCCAAATCGATGCGCTGGGACGACGGCGACTATCGCGCCGGCAGACCAGTGCGCTGGTTGGCGGCGCTGTTGGGGGACGACGTGCTGCCGGTGCGGGCGTTCGGGCTCACCGCGAGCCGCACGAGTTACGGGCATCGCGTGTTGTCGCCCGCGGCCGTCGAGATCGCGACTCCAGCGAGTTACCTCGAAGCGATGCGAGCGGTGAAGGTGTTGGCTGACCCGGCCGAGCGTCGTGCGACACTGGTGTCGCAGATCGACGCGGCGGCTGCATCGGTCGATGGCGTGATCCACCCCGATGAAGACCTCATCGACATCAACACGTTCTTGGTGGAATGGCCCACAGCATTCGTCGGAAACTTCGACGCGAAGTATCACGACCTTCCAAACGAAGTCCTCATCACCGCGATGCGGGAGCATCAACGCTTCTTCGCAGTGGACAGGCCAGCCGGGGCGACATCGGGAGCGCTCCTGCACAACGTCTTTGTCGCCGTGCGCAATGGGGATTCGAGAGGGCTTGACCAGATTCGGATCGGAAATGAAGGAGTACTGACAGCGCGGCTTGAGGATGCAAAGTTCTACTGGGACACCGACCTCAAGCATGCGCCTGCCGATCTGGTGGAGAAGCTCGAGAGCGTGGTGTGGATGGAGGGTCTGGGGTCGCTCAAGGGCAAGGCGGAGCGGCTCCAGCTTCTGGCAGGGTGGCTCGCGACCCAACTCGCGCCCGCGGCAGCCGAGGCCGCCACGCGTGCGGCGCTGTTGGCCAAGACCGACCTGCTCGGCGAGATGATCGGCAGCGGCAAGGAGTACGCCAGTCTCGAGGGCATCATCGGCGGCCACTACGCGCGCAAGGCGGGAGAGCCAGAAGCCGTGACGGTGGCCATCGCCGAGCACTACCAACCACGCGGGGCTGGCGACGGCCTGCCCACCAGCGATGCCGGCTCGATCCTGTCGCTCGCCGATAAACTCGATCACGTGGCGGGCGCGTTCGTGGCCGGTAAGATTCCCACTGGCAGCGAGGATCCCTTTGGCGTGCGGCGGGCCGCTAACGGCGTCGTGCGCATCCTGCTGGATCAGAAGCGCTACCTCGACCTGCGCGCGAGCACGATGGAGATGACGCGCGTGCTCTTCGCGCTGGATTCCGAACTGCCGCAAGCCGAGATCATGAAGAAGCTGGGCGAGTTCTGGCGCGGGCGCGTCGACGTGGCGCTCGAGGATCGTGGCCACGCCTATGACACGCGCGAAGCAGCACTCGAAGCGCGGATCCTCATGGGCCGTGCCGTGCGCGCGGGTTGGTGCGATGCAACGGACGCGGCGCAGCGCGCCGAGGTGCTGGGCGCGTTCCGCGGAAATGCCCACTTCGCGCCGCTCGTGGTGCTGTTCAAGCGCGTCGCTAATATCCTCAAGGCATCCACGGAACCGCTCCCGGGCAAGCTCGACCGTGCGAGGCTCACCGAACCCGCGGAGCTGGCGCTGCTGGCCGCGCTCGATGAGGCGCAGACGACCACGGCCCCATTGTGGGAGCGCCGCGCCTATGCCGACATCCTGCCAAGCCTTTTCGCAATGGAGTCAGCGATCCACGGCTTCTTCGACGGCGTCATGGTGAACGTCGAGGACACCGCGGTCCGGCAGAATCGCCTGCAACTCCTTGCCAACGTCCGCGAGCTGTTCCTGCGCGGTTGGGACCTGTCGAGGATCGTGGTCGAAGGGGAGAAGAGCTAGCGCGCCGACTTCACTTGTACACCGGTGAAGACTCCCTGCGCGTTGCGAGTCGCAACCACGCCCGCGAGCTCCAACTCGCGCAGGGTCTCCTGGACCTCGTCGGGATCAAGCCCGTCCGCGCCACGCAGGTAGCGCTCCAAGTCCTCCGCGGCAGCGCGTGTCTGCGCCTCACGCACCAGCACGCGGGCGCGCAAAGCGAACGCGGGGCGGTAACCGGCGTCCAGCACAAGTGCAGCGTCGGCCTCACGACGCGCGCGCGCCGTGTCGCCGAGCGCGAGCGCGGCAAGCCCGGCGTTCTTGTGCAGCGCAGGCTCGGCCTGGTGTCGCGCAAGCCCGCGGTCCATCACGGCCAGCGCTGGGCCGGCAGCGCGCGAGCGCAGCAGCGCGTGCCCGAGCTGGTTGAATGATCGCGCGCTGCTCGAGTCCTGCTCGAACGCCAACTGGAGTTGCGCTGCTGCGCCTGCCCAGTCGCCGTCGTGGATGGCGATCTCGGCCAGTTGCTCGTAAGCATACGCACGCCGTTGGCGCGCTTCGGGGGTGCGAGGGGATTCCCGCTTGAGCAGGGCATCCAAGCGTTGCGCGGCTTGGGTGAGCCGGCCACTCTGCCGCTCGGCCACGGCCAAGTTGATCTGCGCCTCGCCGAAACGGGGATCGAGCCTGGCGGCTTGCTCCAGCTTGGTGCGCGCCGCCGCCGCATCGCCGGCCTGCAATAGCGACACGCCCTCGTCGTTCAGCACCTGGGCAGCAGCGCGTTTCTGCGTGGCTGCGCGGCGTTGCAGATTCAAACCGGCGAAGGTTCCGGCGCCCAGGACGACCAGGGCGATCACGGTCGTCATCTTCCAGGCCGCGCCGCGTCCCAGCGGGGGTCCGACATGCACCGCCACTGGGAGCGGCGACCGAATGCGCTCGACTTCCAACTCCTCGGTGCGCACTGGCGCCAGGAGTGGGGCCGTGTCCGCGCCCGAGATGGGCGAGGCGGGGAGCGGCCCCGTTGCAGCGCCTTCAAGTTGTGCTCGCTCTTCGGGGTTCAGCACGCGCGGCACAGGCAGCGGGGTGCCGTTCAACACGGCGTCCAGCGCCCTCGCGGCCTCGGCGGCATCCGGGCGCTGCGCGGGGTCTTTTTCAAGCAACCGTGCGAGCAACTCCACCAGCGTATCGGGCGCATCCGGCATGCGATCGCGCAGCGGGCGTGCCGCCATGTTCGCGATCGCGAACATCAGCGCCAGTGGAGCATCCCCGGGGAACGGCAGCTCGCCCGCGAGCATTTCGTGCAGCATCACGCCCACTGCGAATACATCCGAACGCGCTTGCGGCGCGCCCGCCAACGCCTCGGGGGCGAGATAGGCGGCCGTGCCGAGCGTGGTGCCGGTCATGGTGAGCCGCGTGGTGTTGGCGGCGTACGCGAGCCCGAAGTCGGTGAGCTGGATCGCACCGTGCTCGTCGAACATCAGGTTTTCGGGTTTCACATCGCGGTGCACGATTCCACGCGCATGCGCGTAGGCCAGGGCCGAAAGCGTGTCGCGGGCGATCCGCAACGAATCCGTGGTCGACAGCCCGCCTTCGCGCAGATGGTCGCGCAGCGTGCGCCCGGTCAGGAGTTGCATGACGATGAACGGTCGACCAGCGGCTTTTTCGAATGCGTACACCGTGGCGATGTGCGGGTGCGACAGGCTTGCCGCGGCGCGGGCTTCGCGCTCGAATCGGCGCAGGTGTTCGGGATCGGCTGCCAGCGCGGGCGCAATGAACTTGAGCGCCACAGTGCGGCCAAGGTCCAGGTCGATGGCCTCCACGACCTCGCCCATGCCGCCGCGACCCAACTCGCGGATGATCTCATAGTGGCTCAGCCGTTCCCCAGCCATGTGAGCGGCACCGTATCGCCCTGTGCGGCCGCTATCAAACGCCCCGTCCAAAACACGAAAGGGCGGCCGCCGTGGCGACCGCCCCTCGCTCGCTGCGTTGTTGGCCTAACGCATCCAGACCAGCGTCTGGCGCAGTTCCTGGCCGTCCACTCGCAACCGGGCCCAATACAGCCCGGGCCGCGCATGTCCGCCGCCCTCGATCGCGCCCGACCATTTCACTTCGTGCCAGCCCGCGTCATGGCGGCCAGTGGCCAGGGTACTCAGGTGGCGGCCCGAGACATCGAACAACTCGAGCGACACGTCGGCGGACTTCGGCAGGCCGAACCGCAAGAGCGCCCGGCCGTTCATGACTGGGTTCGGCGTGGGTCGTGCGAACGCCAGCATCGCTGGCGGAGCCGCTTCGACCGCAGTGACGCCGCTGATCGCGAACATCCCACTGACTGCCAGAGTGCCCTCGACCTGCGGGTCCGGAGTTTGCAGGGCAAGCGCGGCGTCATCCTCGACCATCAGCACCGCGACGCGCGCCGAATCGGTCCTGAGGGCCGGAACCATCCAGTCCCAGTGCCCCGAGTTGGCGAGCCTGGGTGAGATCTGCGTCCACGTGCGGCCGCCGTTATAGGTGGCCGTGAGTAGGACGTACTGGACGGTCGCATTGCTGGGTGTATCCCATGCGACCCGCAGCACCGTATTGGGCTGTGCCATCTGGGCGGCCAGCGGCGAGGTGACCCGTCCACGCTTGACTGGGATCGTGTCGGCGCCGCAGAACGTGCGGCCACCGATCAGACCGGACACCGTGACCGTGACGGCGTCGCCCACCGGCACCGCCAACTCGACTTGGCTGCGCAGGAAGTGCACCGACAGACCTGTACAGCCGATGCTCGAGCCCGCGGGGCAACCCAGCAACTCGACCGCGGCCGTTGGATCGACCGCGACCGAGCCCATGAGTCGGATGCTGGAGACCACGATGTCCTGGGGCCGCAACGGCGCGGGAGGCGTGAGTTCCCCCTTCACCCATTTGCCACTGGACTTGAGGCTGAGCGTGCTGGGCCGGAACTGGAATGCGACCGGGACACATCCCAGAAGCCCCGGGTCACCGATCAAGCTGATGGTGCCAGCGCCGCTATTGGTGACGAGGATCAAGCCCGTGCGCGTATCGACGGCGATGCCACTGGCGCCGGCGCCGGTCGCAATGGTGTTGCTCGGTGTGAGCGTGATGCGCGGCCCTGGCACGTAGGCCACGGCCGAGCCGGAGCTGGAGTTGGTGATGAGGAACACCTGCAGGTTGCCGCCGGTGCCATCAATCACATAGCACAGCGTGCCATCCGGGGATACCGCAACGCCCTTGCCGCCGGCCGAGACGGTCGTGGTGGTGACGACCCGGTTCTGCGTTGCACTTCCGGGCACGACATCCACGACCACCAAGTGGCCATCATTCGTAAGCGCCAGCACCAGCGTCCCATCGGGCGAGACGGCCACGCCCTTGGTGCCGCTGGCGACATTAATGGTTGTTGCCACTGCGCGCGAGGACATGTCGATCACCACGATGCCCGCGAGGGTCGCGACATACGCCCGGGTGCCATCGGGTGAGATGGCCACACCCTTGCCGCCGGCCGAGACCGTGGCCGTTGTGACCACAAGGTCGGCAGTGCCGCTGTTGGGACTCGTATCTATCCAGCGCAGCGTGCTATCCCCTTCGCACACGACCACGACGAAGCGGCCATCGGGTGTGGCGGCGGTCGCCACCGGCTGGCGGCCCACCGGGATCGCGCG
>JBDSKE010000101.1:0-2863 GCA_039917105.1 Candidatus Eiseniibacteriota bacterium
TGCAACGGTGTGCCGTACAACTCGCCGTGCACCTCGGCCCATTCGAGGAAGTAACCCGCCTCGCGCTGCGTTTCGAAATCCGCGCGATCCATGAAGCGGTACTGCACGCCTTGTGTTTCGGTGCTGCGAATGGGACGAGTGGTGCTTGAGATGGCGAAGATGCAGTCGGGGCGCGAGGACAGGAGCTTATCGACCAGCGTGCCCTTACCCGCCCCCGATGGGCCGGAAAGCACCATGAGGAACCCGCCCGGGTTGAACCGGAAGGTGGACTTGCCGGACTCACCTGCCGCAGCCGTCAAACTCATCACTCCACGTTCGCCACCTGCTCGCGCAGGCGTTCGACCTCTTCCTTCATGATGATCACATCGTGCGCGATGCTGACATCGTTGGCCTTGGAGCCGATGGTGTTGACCTCGCGCAGCATTTCTTGGAGCAGGAAGTTGAGCTTGCGCCCAGCCAGTTCGGGCCCGTCGATCAGGTGCTTGAACTGGTCCAGGTGCGCCGACAGCCGCACGCATTCTTCGGTGCAATCGAGCCGGTCAGCCAACAGGGCGACCTCCTGCGCGATGCGCACCGGGTCCATCTCGACATCGTCCAGCAGCGGCTTGATGCGCGCGATCATCCGTTGCTTGGCCTCGAGGGGCCGCAATGGAGCCCGCTCGATGACCTTCGCCAACGATCCGCGTATGAGCGCAAGGCGGCCGGCAAGATCGGCAGCCAACGCCGTGCCCTCGCGGGCCTTCATGGCGTTCATGGACTCGCATGCGCGCTCGACGATCTCGCGGATCATGGCCCACGATTCCTCGTCGGACATGCTGATGTGTTCCCACGTGAACAGATCGGGCAGCATTGCCAGGGTGCGAAGGTCGATCGCGTCGGCCAGCCCGTAACGGGCCTGGAGTTCCTTCATGAGCGCCACATAGCGGTCGCCCACCGCCTCGTTGAGCTTGAGCACCTCGCCCGAACCGCCCGCCCCCGCCCAGGTGATGGTGAGGTTGAACTTACCGCGCGAGAAGCGATCTTGGATGAGCTGACGGATCTGGTCCTCGAAAAGCTGGGCCACCTTGGGCCCCCGCATGGAGACCTCGCAGAAGCGATGGTTGACCGAACGGATCTCGGCCGACAGCCGCTGGCCGGAGCGCTCGAGTTCGGCCACGCCATAGCCGGTCATACTGCGAATCATGCGGCTCCTCCGGGAGTAGGTATGCGAGACCCCGGAAAGTACGGGAGCGCAGCTTCATGAGTCAATGAAGGCGCGGATTAACAAAGGGTTGCGGGATTTGAGCGCAGTCCGGCAGACCTACGAAGGAACCGGCTTTCCCAACGCGCGCCGCAACAGGGCGATCTGGGCCGCGTGATACAAGCAATGCTCGACCTGCCCATAGATGAGCACGCTCCAAGTGTGCTTGACCCCGGGTCGCATGCGGCCGAGCTTGGCCTCGGGAAAGCGAGCGATCTCGCGGCGGAACAATGCCTGCGAGGCAGCCAGACGCTTGAGCGTGGCCTTCCACGCAGCGGGCGTGGGCTTGTGGACCGGCGGGAAGTTGAACTCTTCCGTTACCGAAGGCATTTCGCCCTGCATGCGCTGGGTGACGATGATGTTCCAGCTGGCGACATGCTCGACCAGTTCCCAGATCGAATGCGCGCTCTTGGCGGGATGCTTGGCGGCCATTGCGGGCGTGACGCCGTCGAGAATTTCGAGCAGAGAACCGCCATACCAAGCGTCCGCTTTGTAGGCGCGGTCGGCGAGATCGATGAGCCGGGTGCGTTCAGACATGGCGATTGGTCATCCCGTGATTCCCATACACTTCATTTTGGGGATGAGTGTTGTGCGCGACATGCCCAGCAACCTCGCGGCGTCGGCTTTGATGAAGTGAGCACGGTCGAGAGCTTCGGCTGTACAGGCCTTGCGCGCTGTGGCGTATGGGCTTCAAGAATTCGACGTGGACGCGGGTCTGACGGGCGTTGATTGTGAGCAGCTTTGGAGACCGCCAACTTCAGATACTCGGGCACCCCCGCGCGTGCATTTTTACGGCAAGATAGGGGAGAAAAGCAAGCGGGCGGAGGGTCGCTGGCTACAGATCTGGCTATAGGTTGCTCCCCGTCGAGTCCCAACCCACCTTCAAAGTGACGGTCGCTGCACTCTCGTTTCCGTCGACCTCAAACAGCCAGCGGTAGGCTTTCTGGTTCGCCCTCAGGAACACCTGCCAGGGCTCCGGGAACGCCTTGTCCTGCGGTCTCCTCCAGAGCTCCCACCTTGCATTCAGTTGCGCGAGGCGAGCAGTCGTGAGCTTGGAACGCTTCGCGCGCACCATGCAGACCACAATCGCCTCGTGAAGGGTCTTCACCTTGCTCATCTCTGGCTTCGAAGCCATCAGATCACCATCCATTCTCTCCACCGCCCGCCGCACCATGTCATCACTGTTTCGCGCGGATCATTGCGTGGTGACTATGGACGAGCGGCCGAGTATCTGTTGCTTCGCCGCCCAACTTCCGCCGTGTTCCAGCCAGCGACACGCGAACGTGTGCCGAGCCTGGTGCGCGTGGAACCTGAAAAACGCCGGAGTACCGTCACACTATACGAGCGAATCCGGCCGGGTTGATGATCGGCAGGAAACGCCCGACCCGCACCCGACGCTCATCGAACAACGCGCGCTGCAGCGGAACCCTGCGAACCTTCCACAATGTGGTGTGATGCACCAAGAGTATGCCTTGCGTTTCGTGACTCTCGCGACGCGACACTTCCAGATTGCTACTGCTCACCCGAGACAGCTCACCCCAGCGCAGCCCCTGCCCCAAGCCGGCCGCACGATGAACGCGTAGGGCTCCGGAATGGCTAAGCCGGCCTCCAAAGGGGGTATCT
>JBDSKE010000102.1:0-6872 GCA_039917105.1 Candidatus Eiseniibacteriota bacterium
TCCTGACCAGCGCATCTCGTTTGCATTGCATCGTGACGACTTCGACGCTTGGACTGAGGAGCTGCGCGGGCGCGGAGTGCGATTCGCAGCAGCCCCGGTCGAGGAGGACATGGGTGTGATCGCCGAGGTCGAGGACGCGGATGGCTGGTGCGTGGTGCTGCACGGGCCGGCGGCTCCTGGCGTTGCACGCGAGGACCTGGACTATGACGAGCAGACCGCTATGCCGAGGGTAGCTTCGGGGCGGGGCGAAGGCGAGTTCCGCCCGGGTCCCGAGTTCGGGTCACGCAAGCAGGCGAAGAAACGCCGGGACAAGCTGATGACGCGCGCGCTGCATGCATTCCAGCGCGCCGAAGGGGGACTCGCGCCTCGCGGCACACTGCCGCCAGAGCCGCCAGAGCCGCGCGAGCCGAGCGAACCGCAATCCTGAATCCAATCTTCCGAAAGGATCCATCATCGCATGAGTCTCTCCCGCGTTTACCTGGCAGGTGGGGTGCGCACGCCCATAGGTGACTTCGGCGGCGCGCTGGCAGGTTCGAGCGCTGCGCATCTGGGAGGGGTCGCGGCGATGGGGGCGTTGGAGCGCAGTGGCGTGCCAAGTGAAGCGGTCGACGAAGTGGTGTTCGGTAACGCGCGGCAAGCCGGCAATGGCCCGAATCTCGCGCGCCAGATCGTGCGACGTGCAGGGCTCGCCGATCGCGTGCCGGCCTACACGATCAACAAGGCCTGCGCCTCGGGCGTTCAGTCTGTGGTGAACGCGGCCCAGAGCATCCGCCTTGGCGATGCCCATGTGATATTGGCCGGTGGGAGTGAGCACATGACGAGCATCCCGTTCCTGGCGCTCCAAGCGCGCTGGGGGCAGAAACTCGGAGACCTGGCACTGGCCGATGCCATGTACCGCGACGGCTACCTGTGTCCGCTGTGCGACATGGTGATGGGGGAGACCAGCGAGACGCTCGCGAGCGAGAGCACCATCACGCGCAACGAGCAGGATGCCTATGCGGTGCGCAGTCATCAGCGCGCGGCGCGCGCTTGGAGCGAAGGTCGATTCGCCACGCAGATCGTCCCGGTCGCAGTGGGCGAAGGCAGGCGCGCCACAATCGTTGAACGCGACGAGCACATCCGCGCGGACGCCAACCTCGAATCCATGGCCAAGCTGCGTCCCGTCTTCCGCCCAGACGGATCCATCACGGCGGGAAATGCCTCGGCGATCACCGATGGCGCGGCGGCTGTGATGGTGCTCAGTGAATCCGCGGTGGAGCAACATGGAGTCACGCCCCTCGCCACCTTGCTGGGTTCGGTCAGCGTGGGCGTGGATCCGGCACGCATGGGAATCGGCCCGGTGCCGGCGGTGCGACAGTTGTTGGCGCGCCACAGCCTGCGACTCGAGGAAATCGATCTCATCGAACTGAACGAAGCGTTCGCATCGCAGGTGATCGCCTGCGACCGCGAACTGGGGATGGATCCGGACAAGCTCAACGTGAACGGCGGCGCGGTCTCGTTGGGGCACCCGACCGGGTGCAGTGGTACGCGCATCCTGGTGGCGCTCGCGCACGAGTTGCAGCGCACCTCGGGCCGTTACGGGATCGCCACGCTGTGTGTCAGTGGCGGTCAGGGCATGGCGGTACTGCTGGAGCGGGCATAAGGCCCGATCAGCGCGGCACCATCTGGAGCGTCGCACGGACGCGGGGATCCGCCGTTGTTCGGGCCGCGAGCCGCGAGCGCCATCGGGTCGCGGCGATCGAATCGCCACGTGAAGCGGCAAGCAATACTTGGTGCGCGATGTGCACCTGCGCGTCGAGTCCGGCGGTCCGCGCGTGCTCGAGTTCAACGGCTGCATCCTGATAGCGCTTCGCAAGGATCAGGCTGCGGACCAGAGCCACGCGTGCCCGCTCGTCGTTGGGTTGAAGGGTGATGATCCCTCTCAGGGCCGCCTCGAGCCCCGCTCCATCAGCATGCGCTTGTGCTTGCGAGGCATCGGCGAACAGTTCGGCCGCAGCTTCTCGAGGTCCGACCTCAGCAATGGCGAGCGCCGTCCGCGCCTCATCGCCGTGCTCCAGCATGGCGGCGACCTTGCCATAATCGGCGTGCAACGCCCGCGCCTTCGGAGCGAGCGCTGCTGCCTCGCGATAACTGCGCAGCGCTCCCACCCGGTCGCCGGTCCGGCTCTGGGCGATGGCGAGGTTCTCGCGCACGCCCGCCCGCATCACCTTCGCGGTGGCCCACTCGGCGTGGGGCAGACGGCCGGCCTGCTCCAGCGCCACGGCGTGTCCCAGGGTCTGCACCGCAAGTGCGTCGTCGCCGCGACGCAATTGCGCCGCCCCCACAGTGGAGTCGGTTTCCCACGCCAATTGGTCCGCGTTGAACGGCACCAGGGGCAAGGCGGTGAGCCCGCACGCCAGGACCAACGCCAACGCGAATCCCATGAATCTCTCTGGCTCACGTCGTCGCCAATGGTCCCCCATTCGTTGCAGGGTGATCGCGGCCAGCATGGAGAAAGCGGGCATGAGTTGGTGTCGGTACCGATCGGTCACAAAGAAGGCGGCAGTGGAAACGGCCAAGGTCACCAGCATCCCCAGTGCGAATCGCGCTCGAGCGTTCGAGCGTGCAGCAAGCGCGAGGCCGACCAATCCCAGACAGCCCAACGGCAGGAACGAACCGAGCCCGGGCGGTCCGAGCGGGCCGAGTATGCGTTCATGCACCGCGACGTTCTCGATCTGGGGGACTTCGCGGTGGTTCACGAGCAACCCGAGCTTGATGACGAATCGGCGCGCGGTCCTGACGGGTTCGCGCGCGACATACGCAAGCGTCTGGTCCAACCAGCGGCTCGAGCTCTGCGCGGGCGAAAGGTCAACTCCTTGCCGCCGACGCTGGTAGGAGCGGCCGTCGCTGCCGGTGCCTCCTTCGACCGAACCGGGAATCGGGTCCTCCGACTCCTCTGAGCCCGGGATGACCACGAAGCTCCCATTGGCATCGGGGCCATTCCCGACATAGGCGTTGTATCCCAGGCTGTAGGTGTAGGGAATCCACTCGCCCACCAGTACGCGATGTCGGATCGCCGTGGGAAGCGCCATCAGGATGATCATCGCCCCACTCGCAAGCGCTGCGCGCAATGCGGCCGAACGATGCAGCGTTGCGAACAGGAAGCCGGCGAAGGGCACGATCAGGAGTACATGTGTGGCGCGTCCCTGCGCCGAAAGCCCAACGCACAGCCCCACGAGCGTCGCACCCAGGATGGGTCGACGCGTCCAATCCCAGGACACGACCAGCCACATCGTCAGCGCGCTGAGCGCGAACAGCAGGGACTCCATCAGAATCAGAAGGTCGAAAAATGTCCCCATCGTGAGCATGCCAAGCAGGGCGGCGATCACGCAGGCAACCGATGAGGAGGTGAGGCGCCGCGCCGTGTCGGCGAGCAGGACGACCGAGCATGCCCCGAGCACACACTGCAGCGTGAGCACCGTACGCAGGGAGTCGCCCCACAGCTCACGCACCACGGCGAGGACGTACGGGTAGAGAGGGCCGAGGAAGAAGGCTTGATGTCCGACCCAGCTACCGGAACGGATCTCACCCGCCCATAGCCAGTACACCCCTGAGTCCGCGGTGAGTTCGCCCATCAGCGGCGAGCCTGCGAGGCGCGCGAGCGCGAACAACCTCCACGTGAGCGTGAGGCCGAACATGGCCGCGAGCGCCAGATGCCACCGGCTGTTGGAGGAGGATCTCTGGGGCATGAGGGCGCAGCATGCGGTCAGGCTGTGCGCCGCCGCAAGCCCTCCAGTAGACTCCGCTTGGCGCCGCACCCCGCATCCTTCCCGGAGTCCACATGCCCCAGTCGATCCTGCTCGAGTTCCTCGATAGCGTGGCCGTGGTCACCTTGAACCGCCCCGAGAAACTGAACGCGTTCGCCGAGGATATGCGTGCGCAGTTGGTCTCGGCGCTGGACCGGGTGGCCGCGCATGCCGACGTGCGTGTGCTGGTGATCACGGGGGCGGGCAAGGGATTCTGTTCTGGCGGCGACGTGCAGCATATGGTCGGGCTCAAGGAGTGCGGCGCGGGGTTCGATGCGTTGCATCCGCTGCTCGATGCGGGTCGAGCGATCGTCACTCGACTGGCGGCATTCGAGATTCCGGTGATCGCGGCGGTGAATGGCGTGGCCGCGGGCGCCGGGTGCAACCTGGCGCTTGCATGCGATGTCCGGCTGGCTTCCAGCGAGGCGCGGTTCGGTGAGACCTTCGTGCGTATCGGCCTGCACATGGACTGGGGCGGGGTGCATCATCTGCCCCGCGCGGTGGGAGTCCCCAATGCGCTCGACCTCTGTTGGACTGGCGAGTTGATCGACGCCGAGGAGGCGCTCCGGCTTCACCTTGTACAGCGAGTGTGGCCCAACGCGGAGTTCGCGCAACGGTGGCGCGCGTATGCCGCACGGTTGGCCGCAGCGCCCCAGACCAGCGTGCGCGCCAGCAAGCGCGCGCTGCGGGCCTCTTTTGCGCGGACGCTCCAGCAGAACCTCGATGCCGAGGTTGCCGCGCAGGCGGCGTGTTGGCAGAGCGCCGATGCAGCCGAGGGGCTGCGTGCATTCATCGAGAGGCGCGAAGCCCGCTTCGCGGCACCGGCGCTGGCCGAGGACCGTCGAACACCCTCCGCGGCGGCGCGTCGATTCGAATGAACACGGCCGTGCGGGCAGGGCTGGCCTGTTCCATGGTGACCGCGGGTCTATTGCTGGCGGCGAGCCCGAGGGCCGCGCCAGTCGCACCATCGGTGCGCTTCGCCGGAGTCATCAGCCGTGCTGACTCATTGGTGACGATGCGCCGGGTCCCCGCCGCCGAGCGTTACCTGGATTCACTCGTGATTGCCGCGCGTGCGAACGGGGACCGCGAGCTGGAGATGGTGGCGGTCCTTCGCCGTGCCGGTTCGTGGCTCTTCACCCGAAACGCGGCGGTCGCGAAAGCCGAAGCGGAACGCGGCATCGTCATGGCCCGGGCCGTGCGGGACACCGGCGCGTGGTGCCGTGGACTCATGGTGGTGCAATACGCCGCGTTCGATGCGCAGGAACCAAGAGAGGGCGAGTCAGCCGCGCGCCGACTCATCGGTCTGTCGCGGCACCGAGGGGATCGCGAAGCCGAGGCCGTGGGTCACATCGGGCTGGGCTACGGGGCATTGCAGAATCAAGCCTTCGCGCATTCCGCGGTCGAGTATCGGCGCGCCATCGCTCTGGCACAGGCGGCAAAGGTTGCGCGCCATGAGCTGCGGGCGCGCGTGGGGCTCGCCCGAGCGATGAACGGGCTGGGGCGCTTGGACGACGCTCGCTCCGAGAACCGCAATGCGATCGCCCTGGCGCAGCGCATGAAGGACGGATTGGCGGAAGCGGATGCGTGGAACAACCTGGGTGCCTGCGAGCAGCGATTGGGCGATCCCAGTCTCTCGCCTCGATTCTACGAACGGTCCGTGCAACTGAGGCGCCGCATGGGGGCGGGAACGTCGAACAGTGTTTCGAATCTGGCACTGACTCAGTTGCAGCTGGGCCGGTATGCGGATGCGGCAGCCACCTTGATGGCGGACCGACCCTCACTCGGACGATCGGGGACCGTGTCGGAGGGACTCCTGCATGCCCGGATCCTGGGCGAGGTGCGTCTTTCCCAGCGGCGATACGCCGAGGCGGAATCACTCTTCACTTGGTGTTGGCTCACGGCCGATTCCCTCGGTTCCGCTGAAGAGGCGATCCCTGCAGGGATCGGCATGTTGCGATACCTGTCAATCCAGGCGGAGCCGGCGCGAACGGTGGAGTTCGCGTCGCGACTACTGGCTCGCTACGATTCGCGGCTCACTTTCAATGACCGAATGGCGATCGTTCCCCCCCTCGCGCAGGCGCGCTTGCTCTTGGGCCAGCGCACGGTGGCGGTCCAACTCCTTCGCCCTGTGGCGGCGGAGGCCGAGACCGCGAGATCTGTGGTTTTCCCCCGTCGGGCCGAGCTGGAGCTGGTTTTGGCAGAAGCATTACGCGAGCGCGAACCAGATGACGCCTTGGCCCACCTCGCACGAGCCGCGCGCGATTGGGAGGCTGGCCGCCAGGCTTTGCGCACGCCAGAACATCGAGAAGCCCAGAGCATCCCGAGCCAGTTGGCGACGCTCACCTCGAGGGTGTGGCTGGAAGGGGTCCGCAAGGGGACGCCCGCGACTCGAACGGTGCATGCGTTCGAGGCGGTGCAACGGTACAAGGGCCGTACCCTGCTCGAACGCGGGAGTGCCGTGCGGGGAATCGAGCGGGCCCGGGATACATGGGGGTTTTCGCTGGCCGCGTTCCAGCGTTCGGGGCTCCGTCCAGGCGAAGTCCTGCTTGATTACTCGCTCGAGCGCGATTACGGGTATCTCTTCGTCGTCACGCCGCACCGTCTGGCGGTGCATGCGATGCCCGGCAATGATTCGCTCGGAGTGTGGGTGAGCCGCTTCCGTGATATCCAGCGCGATCCGCGCAGCAGCGTCTCACTGCGCGACGCTGCCACGCGCGAACTTTCCCGCCGATTGCTCGGTCCCGCCGCCGGGGAGCTGGGGGCGAGCACGCGCGTGCTGGTGTCCCCCAGCGCCTCCCTCGGCTCGGTCCCTTTCGCTGTCCTGACGGGCCCCTCGGGCGCGCCACTGGAGCAGACCCACGAGCTCGTGAATGTGCCCTCGGCAGCATGGTTGTTCGAGGAGCGCCGCCGCGCCGCGCCGGTGATGCCTCGCCTGGCAGTGGTGGGCCGAACCACCGACGACCGGGGCCGTGCGCTCGAGGGCGTCGCGGGGGAAACGCGCTGGTTGGGTCGGCAGTTCGATCAGGTCGCCACGTGTGTCCACGCAGGGGATCGACCGCTCGATCAGGTCCTGGATGTCATGCGGCA
>JBDSKE010000103.1:0-10252 GCA_039917105.1 Candidatus Eiseniibacteriota bacterium
TCTTCGGCGAGCTGGAGAGCAATGGCAACTTCTCGTATATCAACGCGGGCCACCCGCCGGCGTTGCTTCAGGACGAGCGGGGCATTCGCGAACTCTCGGTGGGCGGCATGGTGTTGGGCCCCGACCCCGATGCCCATTACAAGATGGGCTATGTTCATGTGGACCGCGGGGCCACTCTGGTGCTCTACTCCGACGGGGTGATCGAGCGCGGCACCGCTTGGGGCTCGGAGCCATTCGGACTCGTGGGGCTCAAGAAGTGGCTGCGACACTGGAAGAAGGGCCCGGCCGAGTCCGCGGTCAAGGATCTGTTCGAGCGCCTGGCGCAACACGACCCGGGCAAGCCTTTCGACGATGACGTCACCGCGATGTTGGTGAGGAGGCTGCCTTGAACTTGCTGCAGAAGTTGTTCGGTCGAACTGACGCGCCCCCCGAGGCGACGACCGCTCCAGCACCGATTCCAAGAGGCGAGGATCCGTTCGAGCGGCTCGAGTGGCTCGAGGCCGACGCGAACCCGTTCGGTGTGCGCGCATTGGATTGCCAGCCGATGGCGAACGCGATGCCTGCGATGCAGGAACCCGCGGCTGCGGCGCGATTCGTCGAGCTGCGCGGACTCGATGGCGCAAGGCTTCGCGATCAACACCCCGAGGAGCCCACGCACATCGCCTGTGCGCTGCAATGGCCATTCCCACGTCCGGCCACCGATGGCGTGCTGTTCCGCGCCGAGGTCATGGAGGATCGCTGGGATGTGTTCCTGATCGAGGGCTGGTTTTACTTCGTGCGCAGCTGGAGCGGGCAACTGGTGTATCGCGCCTCGGTGCGATTCGAACCGGGCCGCGCGATCGCGCGCGTGATCGAGGCCCCGAGCGAGGCCGTGCGCGAGGACGCCGCCTTCTGCGTGCGCGAGGTGGATTACCTGCTCAAGAGCCATGTGCTCGACGCGATGGTCCCGCATCCGTTGCCGGCAGCGATGCCGAACAATCCCAAGCAGATCGCGTTGTTCTCGTTCAGCCGGCACGGCCGGCGTGGCTGCTTCGCCACCTTTGGCGACGCCACCGCGTTCGATCCAGTGTACTGGGCAGCAGGTCAGGAACGCGCGCGTGCCCAGGCCCATCCCAATCGCTAGCGGAGTTGTCCAGAGTCGGGGCAGGCCTGCCCGTTCGGAGACGGCGTGAACCTGGAGCATCCCCTGGTTCCGGCAATCAGCAGGAGCCGGTTGGAGTTCCTTTTCGACGGCGTCTTCGCTATCGCGATGACGATCCTCGTACTGGAGTTGAGGGTCCCCGAACTCGTCGATCGCCATTCCGTACCGGAACTCGCGCATGCGCTCGCTCATCAGGCGCCCACCTTTGCCAGCTATCTCCTCAGCTTCGGGATGCTCGGGATCCTTTGGTACCGCCACAACCTGCAGTACCACCACTTTCGAGTCATCACCCGCAGCATGCTCGTACTTCACTTCGTTCAACTCGCGGCCGCTGCGTTCTTCCCTTTCTGCGCCGCCCTGCTCGGCCGGCATCCCACCAACGGCCTCTCTCAACTTGTCTACCTCTCATGCATCCTGACCTACGCGTGGGCCTCGCTCGCCAATTGGGTCATTGCCAAGCGATCTGGTTCCCTTGGTTCCGAGATTTCGACGGCGGAGTACGTCCATTCCCGCAACAAGTTGTTCCGCGGCTGTCTGGCCCTCTCAATCGTGTATCTCATTTACCTCTTGAGGGTCGACGCTGCGCTCCCCCGCGGATCCGGCAGTGGGGTCAGGCGGGCTTCAACCTCTGCGCGATTCGATTCAAGCCATGGCGGCAGGATGATCTTCCGCCCCAACTCCTCGACGGGTCCATCCACGGTGAAGCCCGGCTCTTGAGTGGCCAGTTCGAACAGGACGCCCCCTGGCTCCCGGAAGTAGAGCGAGTGGAAGTAGTGCCGATCGATGATGCCGCTGTTGGAGAGGCCAGCGCCCTGGAGCGCCTGGTGCCAGCGCGGCAACTCGGCGTCGGTGGTCCCCCATGCCAAATGGTGGACCGTGCCCGCACCCGGTTGCGCTCGCTCGGTCGGGGCGGGATCGAGCGCGATCCAACCGCCCCGATGCGCACCGCGCACCTCCCACGAATCGCCCGCTTGTCGCTTCGCGCCCATCAGACCCTCGAGCAACTTCGCCGTTGAATCGGGACGATGGCTGTAAGCTCGTACGCCCTCGAATCCCTGGAGGGCGGATTCAGCGGGGATCTCGGGGTGTCGCGCGAGCAAGGGCTCGTCCATCGCCGCGCTCACCGCGAGCTCGTGTGCGAGGCCCTCGAAGTCGGCGAACAATACGGCCTGGGGCGAGCGCTCGATGGGGATCGATTCGGCCACGAGTCGCCGGGACCAGAAATCGAGCGCGGCGTCTGAACCCACGCGCCACACGATCCGGTGCACCATGCCCGCGCCGGGCCTGCCGAGCGCGGCGCCCGGATACTCGAAGAAGGTGATGTCGGCGCCCGGGCTCGCCAGTTCGTCGCCGTAGAACAGGTGGTACACGGTCGGGTCATCCTGATTGACCGTCTTGGCGGTCAGACGCAGCCCCAGCACGCGCGTGTAGAAGTCCAGGTTGCGCGGCGCATCGCCCGTGATCGCCGTGATGTGATGAATGCCTTCGAGTCTCATGTGCGCTCCCCCCACGCATGCGGCGCGCCTCAGTTGATCACTACCACCCGAGCATTGCGCACATCGCCTGCAGCGGTTAACCGCAAGAAGTACACCCCTGGATTCAGCCCCTGTCCCGACCACTGCACGTCATGCAGTCCGGCCTCGAAGCGGCGGTGCGCCAGCGTGGCGACGCGTGCACCACGCAGGTCGTGCAGGCTGAGGTCCACGTCGGCGGCGCCCGCCAGGCTGAAACTCACAATGCGGGCCGTTGCGGCGCTGGCGGGATTGGGTCGCAGGAACAATGCAGAAACGCGAGCGCCCGGCCCCACGGGGACTCCCAAGCCGTCCGCTCGCAACCGGAACGTGCGCATCTGGTGCGCGGAGAACGATGCTGCCAAGGCGCCCGCGAACACCGGCGCAGGACCCAGGTCGGTCTCGATGTGCGTAGTGGCCGTGGCGGAGCCGATCGGGAACCCACTGGGCGCGATCATGGCGGTGGTCGCCACATCACGCAGGTTCCACGCGCGCACGATCACGCCCGCACCGATTCCCTCTTCGGCGGGCTTCACCGCCCACACCAGCACGTTCGGGTCGCTCACCCCCAACAACGACCAGCCCGCGGCTGGCAGCGGCGAATCGACCTGTCCGGTGACGCGGGTACTCACGAGCGGGTTCTGGTGCTCGAGCGCGAAGCGCATCGCGGCCGCGGCATCATAGACACCGTGGATCCGAAGCGAATAGCGGTTCAAGAACTGCGCATCTCCACCCTGATCGGTGAATCCACCCACGCATTCAGGAAGGAACCCGACCATGGTGCGCACCGAGGTGCTGTTCTCATCCAGGAACGTTGTGGTGCTATTGCCGATCTTGAAGAACTGGCCATCCTGCACCGACATGGTCACGCCGCGCAGGCTGCTGGAGAGATCCACGAAATGGTTCGCGGTGAGGTAATCGGTGCGCGCATTCGCGTCGGCATAGTCGCCCCCATTCGTCGCCCGGCCCGCGCGTGCGAGCATGCCAACCTCCTCGTGCCGCCACACCCCACCCGGCAGGGCGAAGTTCCAGGTCTGACCCTCATCGCCGCCAAAATTGCTGGTGATGCGCCCTTCGACATCAATGCGGTCGAGCCCGCGATGGAGCGTCAAGCGCACCTCGTGCGAAGGAGTTCCGCCCGAGACCACGCGCAGTGTGGCCGAAGCCGCGCCGTTGGCTTCCACCACCACGGAGCCGTTCCCGCTCATGAGGTCGTTCAGGGCCTGTCCGTTCGGCACCCATTGACGTGAACCATCGCGAAGGTCCCGCAGGCTGGTGAGCTGTCCGCGCGAGCCCAGGGTGACCGAGTAGATTCCATTGGCCAGGGTATTCCCAGACACCGACAACACCTGCGGAAACCCGGCCGAGGCTCCGGGCCGGACTTCATAGGTGCGATAACCCAGTGACGGCACGCCCGAGGCGATGATGCGCAAGCGGGCCTGACCCTCGACGACCACGCTCTGGCTGGGCACCTCGGCCTGGCTGGCCAGGTCCACAACCCGGCGCGGTTCGGGCACGTTGCTGATGAGGTCAGCCACGTCATTGCGCGCCCACGACAGGGGGTTGAATACCACATGGCGTTCTGCCGCGCCCGCCGGTTGGGCGACCTGCGCCCCCAGCGCCAGCAACGCGTCACTCTGCAACTTGTCGACATAGCGGGTGATGGCACGCTGGATCTGGCGCTGCCAATCGATGCGCTGCTCGTTGCTCACGCCCGGTCCGCCGCTCCAGCTGTGTTCCCAGTACAGCCCGCAGCCCAGCGTCATGCTGTCGCGGTCAGCGTCGCGTCCGTTCATGAACGACGTGTCATTCAATGACACGACCGTGGCCAGCGCCTCGCTGGTGCGGAGCCGTTCGATGCTGCGCTTGACCTGGGCGGTCGGCTCGGCCAGCGAGGCCGACAACAACTCCCATTCGTTTCCGAATGCGTTGCCGAACTGGGGCAGGCTGCCACCATAGGAGGCTTCCATGTCGCGGAAGAAGTCGACCTCGTTCGACGAGATCACGCGTGCGGAAGGGGTGCTCGCGCCTTCCACGAAGTCGAGCACCGCCGAGGTTTCGGTCTCGAAATCGTCCCAGCCGTATCCAAATGCCCCGTGCACATCATAGGGATGGTTCGCCAGATACTGCGGGTTGATCTGCATCAGGTCCAAAACGCCGGCCGGGTCGCGTGCCTCGGCATAGCCGCCCAAGCTCTTGGAATCCCCGGCATAGAGCGGGGTCCACTTCATGATCACGCCCGTGCCATCCGGGCCAACGAAACGGTAGACATCGCGTGGCCGGTCGCCGGCATTGATGCAGGTGGCGCACTGGCACACCCCCTTCCACGCGTATTTCGCCCCGGCGCCCGCCCAGAGTGAGGCGACGCCGCCCGGGAGCGTCTGGTCCTCCTGGGGCAGCACGAGCGAGAACCGCAGCCCCTCGGTGCGCTCGAGTTGTCCCGCGGGATACATCGAGCGCAGGGCGGCCTCGGCCGGCATCGAGCCCCAGGTCTGAACGCTTGTATTGAGCGGCACCGTGATGCTGCTGTCGCGCACATGCGATATCAGGCGTTGGTACTCAGCCGCGCTATGCGTTGCCTTGTACTCGCTCAACCAGAATGTGCCGTCCACGGTGAAGCGACCGCGCAGGTCCCAGGGCCGGTTGGCCGTGCTCTCGGCCTGCGTCATGTAGTAATCGAGCATCCGCCCGAACGCGGCTCGGTATTCGACATCGTCGCCCGACCACATGTAGTCGGTGTGGTCATCCATGGCCAGGTAATAGCGCGGGCGCTGCGCCGCTGACCCTGTGGGCAAGGTGATGCGCGTTGGCGATGCGGGTGCGATCACACTGGGCGGCAGCAGTCGGCTCTGCACCGGATCGGCGTGATCGTCGGGGCCGGGATCGGTGTGCGTCAAAGCCGGCATGGGGAAGAGCAAACAATCCCAAATGAGCAACGCGATCCATGCGGCGCGTACAACCGGTGTGGGTTTGGCGGGTCGCCGCAGGCTGAACAGGAAGGCCTCCAAGGAGAGCAATGGCACAGGGTCCCGATAAGTCTAGCAGTCCGGACCACTTTGCGCGGAAGCTGACTTTTTGCCGGGTCGCCGCAATCCCTTCCTCCCCCGACCCGCCCCCGTGTAGGCTGGCGGACCATGCTCGCCCCCACCGTGTCGTTGCGCGATATCACCCGGACCTGCGGCACCGTGATCGCCAACGACCGGGTATCACTGGAACTCGCCCCGGGGCAGGTCCACGCCATCGTGGGCGAGAACGGCGCCGGCAAGACCACACTGATGAAGGTGCTGTTCGGCCTGTTCCAGCCCGACTCGGGCGACATCGTGGTGGATGGCCGGGCCGTTCGCCTACCAGGCCCCGGCGCCGCCATGCGCCTGGGACTGGGCATGGTGCACCAGCACTTCATGCTGGTGGATACCCTGACCGTGACCGAGAACGTGGTGCTGGGCCGCGAACCGATGCGCGGCCTGGGAGTGTTCGACCGCGCACGCGCCGAGCACGAGGTCGCGGCGCTGGCGGAACGCTACCGCCTGCCGGTGGACCCTCGCGCACGCATCGCGCAGTTGTCGGTCGGCGCCCAGCAGCGCGTCGAGATCCTGAAAGCGCTGTACCGAGGCGCGCGCGTGTTGATCCTGGACGAACCGACCGCGGTGCTGACGCCGCAGGAAGTCGACGAACTGTTCGGGGTATTGCGCGCCCTGCAGCAGGACGGCGCTTCCATCGTGCTCATCACGCACAAGCTCGCCGAGGTCAAAGCGCTCGCCGACCAGGTCACGGTGTTGCGTGCGGGCCGCGTCGTGGGCGGAGGTCGCGTGGCGCAGATGACCACCGAGGCGATCGCCGAACTCATGGTGGGCCGCGTGCTCGCGCCCCTGAAACCACGCTCGGCCCGCTCCCCCGGTGCGCCGCAACTGGAGGCGCACGCGCTCGAAGTGGCCGATGATCGCGGCTTGCCGGCGGTGCGAGGCGTATCGTTCCAAGTGCGTGGCGGAGAGGTGGTAGGGCTGGCGGGAGTCGATGGCAATGGCCAGCACGAGTTGCTTGAAGCCTTGGCCGGAGTGCGCCGGCCCAGTGCAGGCCGCATCGTGGTAGGCGGTCGCGCGGTTTCGGGGCGCGACGCCCGCGAGCATCGCCGCGCCGGTCTGGCGAACATCCCGAGTGACCGCTTGAAACGCGGCTTGGTGGCCGACATGACGCTTGCCGAGAACCTGGTGCTCGGCCGTCAGGACGAAGCCTCACATGGGCCCTGGCTGGGCGGGCCGGCGTTGAACGAGCGTGCGCGCGGCCCGCTCGCCGAGTTCGATGTGCGCCCGCCCGAGCCTACCGCGCGCGCAGCGCAGCTCTCGGGCGGCAACCAGCAGAAGTTGATCGCCGCCCGCGAACTGGGCGCACGCAGCCGCGGCGCCGAGCAGGTCTGCGCGATCCTGGCCGCACATCCGACCCGCGGTGTGGACCTGGGCGCGATCGAGTTCCTGCATGGGCAACTGCTGGCCGCGCGCGAGGCTGGCCGCGCCGTGCTGCTGGTGTCGAGCGAACTCAGCGAGATTCTCGCCCTCTCCGATCGCATCCTGGTGCTGTTCGAGGGCCGCATCGTGCACGAGACCACTCCCGGTGCCACCGACGAGCGCACGCTGGGCCAGTTCATGACTGGCCGTTCCGCGCCCCAGGTGGGCCCCGCATGAAACTGCCCCGCGCGCGCATGGCCTCCGCCCTGAACTTGGCCGCGCCCCTCGTGGCGGTACTCGCAGCACTCGCCGTGGGCGCGGTTTTCATCGCCTCGATCGGCGAAGCACCACTGGAGATCTATGCGCTCATGTTCCACGAAGCGTTCGGCACCGGATACGGCTTGGGCCAGACCCTGTTCAAGACCACGCCGCTGCTGTTCACCGGACTGGCGGTGTCGCTCGCCTTCCGCGCCGGCCTGTTCAATATCGGGGTCGAGAGCCAGATGTATCTGGGCGGATTGGCGGCTGCTCTGGTCGGGTCATATGTGGCGCTACCCGGCGTGCTGCTCCTGGCCGCGTCATTGCTGGCCGCGGCGCTGGCCGGCAGTGCGTGGGCGGCCATCCCCGGCGCGCTCAAGGCTCGATTCGGCTCGCATGAGGTGATCAACACCATCATGCTCAACTTCATCGCACTCTCGCTGGTAGCATGGGTGGGTCGCGGCCTGTTCGAGGCTGCAACGGTGCGGACCCTAGAAGTGGCGCCCGCCGCGTGGCTGCCGCGCCTGGATGGCGTGCTCCCCGCATTGCACGGCGCACCCGCGAATGTCTCGTTGCTGTTGGGCTTGCTGCTCGCCCTGGGCGTGGGCGTGCTGTTGTTCCGCACGCGGCTCGGGTTCGATCTGCGGGCCTTGGGGCTCAATGCCCCGGCGGCGCAGGCGGCGGGTGTTGCGATCGGGCGGACGCAGATCCTGGCCATGGGGCTCTCGGGCGCGATCGCGGGATTGGGCGGCGTCAATTTCGTGCTGGGTTACAAGCACTACTTCGAACTCGAGTTCACCGGAGGCGCCGGCTTCATCGGCATCGCCGTCGCGCTCCTGGGTCGCAATCACCCGCTCGGCGTGCTGCTGGCGGCACTGTTCTTCGGCGGGCTCTCGCATGGCGCGCTGGTGATCAACCAGCGCGTGCCGCGCGAACTGGTGAATGTACTGCAGGGGTTGGTCATCTTGTTCGCGATCAGCGCCCAGGCATTGGCCGCGCGCCTTGGGCGCAGGTGGGCGTGATGGAAATCCTGCTTTTCCTGGCTGCCGCGCTGCGGATCAGCGTGCCCTACGCGCTCGCCGCCATGGGCGCAGCGGTGAGCGAACGGGGCGGAGTCATCTGCATCGCGCTCGAAGGCATCATGCTCAATGGCGCGCTCGCCTACGTGCTGGGCGCTCATTGGAGCGGCAATCCGTGGTTGGGACTGGGCAGCGCGGTGCTCGCAGGCCTGCTCACTGCGTGGCTGCACGCCGAGGTCACGGTTCGATTTCGCGCGGACCAGATCACGAGCGGGCTGGGCATCAACCTGCTGGCAGCCGGGCTCACGCGGTTCGTGCTGGTGCGAGTGTTCCAATCCAGCAGCAACTCGCCGCGCGTGGTGGGATTGCCCGAATGGAACTTGTTCGGGTTGGCAAAGCTGCCCGGGTTGGGTCCGTTGTTGGGTTCGCCGCTGGTGCTGCTCACGCTTTTCCTCGTGCCGCTCGTGTGGTGGCTGCTGTTTCGCAGCGTGTTCGGGCTGCGCCTGCGCAGCATCGGCGAGAACCCGCAGGCCGCCGCATCGCTTGGCCTGCACGTCGCGCGATACCGCAGCCAAGGTGTGCTCACGTGCGGTGTGCTCGCTTCGCTGGGCGGGGCATGGCTGGCCAGCGAGCAGCACAGTTTCAGTGACGGCATGACTGGCGGGCGCGGCTATATCGCGTTGGCGGCGATGATCGTGGGCAAGTGGAATCCCGTGGGAGCGGTGGCCGCGTGCCTGTTGTTCGGCACGGCCGATGCTTTGCAGATCCGCCTGCAGGGTTCGGCCTTCCCCAGCGAACTACTGCAGGCCCTGCCCTATCTGGTCACCATGCTGGTCCTGGCCGGTTTCATCGGCCGCGCCGTGGCACCTCGCGCCGTGGGCGTGCCGTACGATCCCGACCAGCCGTGATCGCGCCCCGAAGGGCGCAAGCTTGACGATTGCCTGAAGAAGCCGGGGAATCAGTGGTTAACCCCTTGCGCCCCAATAATAAAGCCATATTCCCCACGTTGGACTGGGGTGTATAGTTCCGGCGCTGCAGCCGCGGCGCCATTTCGACGCCGCCCTTCTAGGGAGCGGCATCCCGAATGCAGGCAATCGGGTTCGTCCATCGCGTCGTCCTTGTTGTCGGTCTCGCGGCCATCATCGCCGCGCCCGCATCGGCGCAGCGTTGCGCCTCGGGCGCTGCGGACGATCCAAACGCGCGAGGGCCGCGCACCGCCGTGTCCGCTGCCGTGACCACCGCGCCCAAGCCGGGACTTGTTGCGCCCAGCAAGTCCGCTCCGGCGCGGCCGACCGCGCCTTCGCGCGAGGAACACCACAGGTCGACGCAGGCCATCAAGAACACGCACCCCGTCCCGCGCGTCAAGGCTGCGGCGCCGCACGAGCCAGCCAATCCTGGAATGGGCTCGCTCCTGCGCTGGACCACCGGAACGGGCCGCGACATGTCATTCCTGTTCGATGACGACGATACGCAACACCGCGCCGACCACATCCTCGCGGGTCGCGCGCCCCCACGCGCAGGACCCCACACCGACCTGTCTGCACCGGCGAACACACCGGTCGCGTCCACCCTCTGGATGCGCGAAGCACCGGGCCCCACGCGCGGCCCCACTCCCTCACTCACCTTGAATGCTTCCCACCCGCACGGCCCAGGTTAGATCACGCCTGCTTGGGGGGGTCGGGCCTGTTGTCCAGGACGTGGGGCCCTGGCAATGGGACTCCGACCCATCCCATCCATTTCAGTGAAAACCGCGGCGACCCGCACCCGAGAAGGGTGCGGGTCGCTGCTTGATGTGAGCTTCCGGGTACAGCCCTCAGTGCCGAGCGGGGCTCGGACGGTTGGGGCGGACCAAGCGATACAAGAACAGAAGCAGCAATGCGC
>JBDSKE010000104.1:0-10407 GCA_039917105.1 Candidatus Eiseniibacteriota bacterium
CACTGACACTCAGGTTGGTCCCACCCTTGTAAACGCGATCGAAGTTCCTGGGGTCGGGCACGATGCCGGCGAAGTAGAACGGACGTCCCGTGACGTTGGGGTTCGAATCGTTCATCCGGGTCCAATGCTCGCCGGCGTCGTCGCTCATGTAGAACGCGGTACGTTTGGCCTCGATCACGGCGTACACGCGACTGGCACGCGCGGGGGAGACCGCGACGCCGATGCGACCGAGCGGACCGTCGGGCAGGCCCTGCGACAGCTTCTTCCACGTGGTGCCGCCGTCCGAGCTCTTGTAAAGCCCGCTGCCCGGCCCTCCCGAGTTGAACGTCCACGCTTGACGACGCACCTGCCAGAGCGAGGCGTAGAGCACATCGGGGTTCTGGGGATCCATGCAGAGATCCGCTGCGCCCGAATCGTCGTTCGAGAACAGCACGCGTTCCCACGTCCTGCCACCGTCCCGGGTGCGGTACACGCCGCGCTCGCCGCCCGAGCCGAACAGCGGGCCGGTCGCCGCGATCAACACCGTGTCGGGGTGCTCAGGATGGATGACGATGCTGGCAATGCGCTCGGAATGTTCAAGGCCCATCCGGATCCAGGAATCGCCACCATCGATGGTCTTGTACACGCCGTCGCCCACGCCAACGCTGTTGCGCGCCCAGGTTTCACCCGAGCCCACCCAGACGACCTTGGGATCCTTGGTGCTCACACGAATCGCGCCGATCGACATGGCGTGCTTGTCGAACACCGGCTTGAATGTGACGCCCCCGTCCTTGGACAACCACACGCCGCCGCCAGCCGAGCCGACCCAGAGCGAATTGCGCTCCCCGCTCACCCCGTCGATACAGGCGATACGACCACTCATCACACCGGGTCCAAGCGACCGCGCGCGCAGACCCTCGAAAGTGTCGGAATCAATCTTGAAGTCATCCGCGGCCCGGGTCGTACCTGCGGCAAGCATGACTGCGGCGGCCAGCGCACCGAACATCGCGCGGCCATGGAAATACTTCTCCATCGGGGGAATCTACTTGCCCTTCTTCACCGCTGCCTTCGCGGCCGCCTTGGTTGCTCCCTTGGCCGCTGCTTTCGAGGTATCCGCGGCTGCCGCGACCGCTGGCATCTTGAAGCGGGCATCCTCGAGCTTCACATCCATCTCGTACTTGTCGAACGTCATCTTCTGCTTCTGGGGAGAGCCCTTCCTGCCCTGCTCGAACGAGAATGGCAACAGCATCCCATTCACATCCTTGTAATCGCCCAGCACCGTCTCGCCGTCGATCTCATTGCCCCGCACCGTGCGTTTGGCCTCTTGCTTCAGGATCAGCCCGGTCTCGGTGTCCAGGTAATAGGTCTCGACCTGCCCACCCTTCTTGGTGAGCTTGAGCTTGTAGGTCTCGGCGCCCTCGACCGACTCTTTGCCCACGTACTCGACCGTATGGCCCTTGGCCTTCCAGTCGACCAGCGCACCTTCGAAATCGGCGTCGTCCTTCATCTCCTTGGAATCCTCGGCCGACATCGCCTCGGGATCCTTCTTGCCCATGAACGGCATGACCGACCATCCATTATCGCCGTCGAAGGCCCGCACACCGGTCATCCCCTGGAGCGTGAAATCCATGCGCGACATGCCGGGCCGCTTGCGCTCCATGGTGAGCGCTGCCTCCATGCCCGGGCCGAAGATCATCTTGCCCGAGACGCGCATGGTCTGGACCTTCTTGAGCTTATCGAGACCGATCGCGTCGTAATGCTTGGCGAGGATCTCCTCGACGGTCTGGGCATGTGCTGCGGGCGCCAGAACCGCGAGTAGGGCGAGTGCGACGAGTGACTTACGGAACATCTGGGGACACCTCCGTTGGGGGATCGATTCATCGGGGAAGGTCGTCATCAAATCGCAGCGTACGTTACGCGTCGCGCGGCCCCCGCGGTGCGGCGCTCTCACGAGCGCGGCGGCGGCGCGCACGAGCGCGGGGCGCGCCGCGGGGGCGGCGTCGCGCGAAGATTGGGGCGGCCGGGGTGCGTGTGGGCCGCGAGTTGTCGTATCGTGGCGAACGCCATGAGCCTGAGCCCCGATTTCCGCCTGCCCGACCTGCGATTCGTCCCCACCGAGGACGTCTACCCGCATGAGTTCAACGATCCGCAGCGCAGTGATCCATTAGTACGAAAATTGCGAGATAGCGGCGTGATGAAGAACCCGCCGATCGTGGCGCAGGTGGGTGACGGCCAGCGCATCGAAACGCGTTACATCGTCCTCGACGGCGCCAATCGCGCCACCGCAGCGAAGGCCGCCGGCTGGCCGCACGTGGTGGTGCAGGTGGTGCGCTACGAACAACCGTGGGTGCAGCTCTTCACGTGGTATCACGCGCTGACCGCCGAGGCCCGCGAGCATCTGGAGCAGGGACTCGCGCGAATCGAAGGGCTGAAGCGGACCCACATGGACCGGATCCACGGACGAGCCCTGCTGGCTCGCCGCGAGGCACTTGCCTGTGTCGTGCTGTCCGAGGGCGATGTGCTGGTGCTTCAAGGCGGCCGCACGCTGCATGAACGCAACCAACTCCTGAACGCAGTGGTGAGTGTGTACCAGGACAAGGTCCCGTATGTGCGCGTCAACACTGATTCGCTCTCGCAGGCGCGCAAAGAGCACCCCGACGTCACTGCGCTGGTGATCTTCCCGCGCTTCGACCCCGCCGAGGTCATCGACCTGGCCAGCAACGGCGAGCACCTACCCGCCGGCATCACGCGGCACCTGATCCAATGGCGTGCCTTGCGGCTCAATACTCCGCTCACCCTTTGTGAGGACGCGGAGATGCCGCTCGAACGCAAGAACGCCTGGCTGCAGAGTTGGATGGCCGAACGGCTCACGCAGCGCTCGGTGCGTTTCTACGAAGAGCCCACGGTCCTGTTCGACGAGTAGTCCGCGCGTCGCCCGCGCGCAGAAGGAGCAGCGCCTATGAAGGCGGTCTGGTTCGAAGCCAACGGCGGCCCCGAGGTGCTGCAGCACGGCGACCTGCCCGAGCCCCTGCTCGCGCCCGATGAGGCCTTGGTCCGGGTGCGCGCCTGCGGCATCAATCATCTGGACCTGTGGGTGCGAAAGGGATTACCTGGACTGTCGCCGCAGATGCCGCATGTGCTCGGCAACGACATCGCAGGCGAGATCGTCGCGGTGGGCGATGCCGTGCGGCATGTGGCGGTGGGCGCGCGCACGCTGGTACTGCCCACGCTCTCGTGCGGCGCCTGCCCACAATGCATGGATGGCGACGACAACCTGTGCCGCCAATACGATGTGCTCGGCCGGGGCCGCAACGGCGGATACGCCGAGTTCGTCAGTGTGCCGGCGGTGAATTGCCTGCCCTATCCCGAGCGGCTGTCGTTCGAGCAGGCAGCCTCAGTGCCCCTCGTGTTCCTGACCGCGTGGCACATGCTGGTGGGCCGCGCTGCCCTGCGCGCGGGCGAGGATGTGCTGATCATGGGAGCCGGCAGCGGCGTGGGCACCGCGGCCATCCAGATCGCGCGGATGCTGGGCGCTCGGGTTCTGGCGACCGCAACCACCGAGGCCAAGCGCGAGCGGGCCCGCACGCTGGGTGCGAGTGAAGTATTCGATAGCGCCGCCGCCGACTTGGCGCAGCAGGTGCGTGCACACACCGACAAGAAAGGCGCGGACGTGGTGATCGAGCATGTCGGCGGCCGGATGTTCGAGGCCGGGGTGGCCGCGCTGGCCCGCAATGGGCGGCTGGTGACCTGTGGCGCCACAATCGGGGCAAAGGTCCCGCTCGACCTCAATGTGCTGTTCGGCAAACACCTTTCACTCATGGGGTCATGGATGGGACGACGCGCGGAGTTGGTCGAAGTCATGAAACATGTGACGAGTGGTGCACTGGAGCCGGTCGTGGATCGCGTGCTGCCGCTGGCCGAAGCCCGGCGCGCGCACGAAGCGCTCGAGGGCGGTCAGGTGTTCGGCAAGATCGTGTTGGTGCCATGAAACGGCGCAAGGGTCCCAGCCTGCTGCAGTTCGAGCACAAGCATGAGAAGTTGGCGCCGCTTGGGGAGTTGCATCGAAGACTCGCGGTGAGCGGCGGCCTGACGGTGGCCGTCATCGGCGTATCGCTGGCGATCGGGGTGTTGGGCTACCACTACCTGGGCAAGCTCCCGAGTTGGGTGGACTGCTTCTACAACGCCTCGATGATCCTGGGTGGCATGGGGCCTGTGGATACGCTGCAGACGGACTCCGGAAAGATGTTCGCGTCCGCCTACGCAATCTTCAGCGGCGTCACGCTCCTGACCAGCGTGGGCGTACTGCTGACTCCGGTGTTGCACCGGTTGATGCACCACTTCCATGTGGAAACGGACGAGTAGGTCGCTCAGGCTCGAGCGGATTGTGCGCATGTCCTCCACCCACGATGCTATCCTCCGTCCTATGTCCACCCCCGAGCCGCGCCCTGCGGCATTGCCATCCTGGTACGACGCCGACGATGCGCCTGCGCGCCTCGATGTGAACACCTGCATCCATTGCGGGCTGTGCCTGATGGCGTGCCCCACCTATCGCGAGCTGAAGATCGAACCGGATTCCCCGCGCGGACGGATCTACCTGATGCGCGGACTGCTCGAAGGGCGCATCGAACCCAGTGAAGCGGTGGTGACGCACCTGGACAATTGCCTGGATTGCCGTGCGTGCGAAACCGTATGTCCGGCGGGCGTGCCATATAGCCGCATGCTCGAAGCCACCCGGGGCCAGATCGAACGCCGCGCACGCCGGGCGAGCCCAATGCGCCTGTTGGGCTCGTGGGTGTTGCGCCATGTGCTCCCCCGGCCCAAGCGAGTTGCGTTGGCTGCGGATGTATTGCGCTTGGGCCAGTCGGGGCCGATCGCCGCATTCATGCAAAGCTCACTTGCCACCCGACTACTGCCGCGTTTTGCCACGCAGGGATTCGCCATGACGCCCCCCATCGCGCCCCGGCGCGAGCGCGAACTCGAACGCGTCGAGTCACATCTTGCGGAGGGCGCACGGCTCGAACGCCGCGCTGACGCGCTGGTATTCCACCCGGCCGGAACGCCCAAGGCGCTCGTCGCCTTCCATGTCTCTTGTGTGATGCCCGCGATGTTCTCGAGCATCAATCACGAAGTGGTGCGCCTGCTGGTGCTGGCCGGCGCCCAGGTCACGGTGCCGCATGCGCAGACATGCTGCGGGGCGCTGCAGGCGCATGCTGGACTGCGGCACGAGGCCAAGGCGCTTGGACGGGCCAATGCGCAGGCTTTCGCCGGCCCGTACGACTTCATCGTCTCGCACTCGGCGGGCTGTGGTGCTGCCCTGCGGGAAATGGGCCACTTGCTCCACGACGATGCGAACGCTCAAGTCGCCCAGGAGTTCTCCACCCGCGTTCGCGATGTCAGCGAGGTGTTGGCGCATCTGGGATTGCCGCCCGCCGAGCACACGCTGTCCAGTCGTACCGACGCCGCCAAGCCACTGCGAGTCGCCTATCACGACCCCTGCCATCTGGCGCACGCCCAGCGCGTGCGCGAGGCGCCGCGTCGGCTGTTGCGACAACTCCCCGGGGTAGAACTGGTGGATCTGGCGAACAGTGATTGGTGCTGTGGCAGCGCCGGCATCTACAACCTCTCGCACCCCGCCATGGCGAACGCGCAACTGCAGCACAAGCTGGACAGCATCGAAGCCGTTGCGCCCGAGGTGGTAATCGCCTCGAATCCCGGCTGCCTGTTGCACATGCAGCGCGGCGCTCGCGAACGCGGCGCCCCCGTGCAGATGCTGCATCTGGTCGAACTGCTGGGCGAAGCCCACCCCTCGCCCCGCGCGTGACATCCATTCGCATCCCCGCCCGTGCCGCCGCCGCGCTCTTCTTGGAGCGTCAACGCCTGAGTCGGCCGCGCGGGCAACGACTCACCTCGGCAAGTCTCGAGCGATTCGTGGCGGGGGTGGGCGGGCTGCAGATCGATTCCGTGAACGTCGTGGATCGGGCGCATCACCTCACGCTCTGGAGCCGCTTCGGCGAGTATGACCGCGCCACGTTCGAGCGCCTCGCCTACCGCAAGCGGGTGCTGTTCGAATACCTCTCGCATGTGGCGTGCTTCGTAGCAACGCGCGACATGCCACTGTGGCGCGGCTGCATGGCCGAGATCCCGCACCGGCGCCGGCGCGACTCCAGTTGGATCGACGACGAACGCGTGCTGATCGACTCGGTCGAGAGCGCGATCGCCGAACGCGGCCCGCTCGGCAATGCTGACTTCGAGCGCCCCAAGGCAATGGGCAAAGGCGGCGGGTGGTGGACATGGAAACCGGCCATGCACGCGCTGGACTATTTGTGGAAGAGCGGCCGTATCGCGGTGCATTCGCGCGCGCATTTCCAGAAGCGCTACGCCGTCATGGAGCGAGTCCTGCCGCAGGCCGCGGCAGTTGCGGCACTTCCGTACAGCGATTTCACACGCCATCGCGTCCTGCGCTCGCTCGAAGCCATGGGCGCGGCCGCATTCGATGACTTGAGGATGTACTGGACCTGGCCACAGTTGAAGGTGCCGGACCTGCGCGCAACGCTGCACGGGTTGATCGGCGAAGGCTTGGTGCAAGAAGTGCAGGTGGACGGCCAGAGCAGGGTCTGGTTCTCCCGCACCGAGGACTTGGCGGCGCTCAAACGCGCTGCGGGCGTCCGCCGCCCCTCGCACGGCACGACGTTCCTATCCCCCTTCGACTCGTTCCTGTGGCATCGCGAGCGAGCCTTGCGATTGTGGGACTACTTCTACCGCATTGAGATCTATGTGCCGGGCCACAAGCGCACCCACGGCTACTACAGCCTGCCTGTTCTGCACGAGGGCCAGTTGATCGGACGCGTCGATCCCAAGACGCATCGCGAGCGCGGCGTGCTCGAACTTCGACACGTGCATCTGGAACCATGGTTCGGCAGAGACGACAGTCCGCCCCACGCGCACTGGGGCACGATCGATCGGGACGCCGCGCTCGCAGGCATCGCCGATTCGGCGAAGTCGCTGGCGCGCCATGTGGGCTGCTCGCAGGTCACCCTCACGCGCGTCACCCCCACGGCGCTCAAGGCGCCGCTGGCGCGTCTGCTGCGCGACGCCTGAGCCCAAATGGAAGCCGCATGAAACTCCTGATGGCGATAGTGATCGGCGGGGTGTCAGTCCTGGTGCTGGCGGTGGCGATCGCGGCGGGGTTGGGCGCCGCCACGCCGCGACAGCACACCGCGAGCAGCGTGGCGGAGTTCCACCAGCCCGCCGAGTCCCTGTATGCCGCCCTCGCCGACTTCGAGCACGCCCCGCGTTGGCGCAGCGACCTGAGCGGCGTGCGCCGGTTGCCTGACCGCAATGGCCATGCGATCTGGGAACAGCAGGCCGGCGATGGCGTATGGCCGCTCGAAATCCGCGAGGCGACGCCGCCGTCCCGCTTGGTGACCGCCACCGCCGACACCAGCCAGGGTCTCGGCGGAACCTGGACGTTCGTGATCGAGCCGCGGCACGAAGGCGCGCGAGTGACCATCACCGAGACCGGCACCGTCGATCATCTGCTGATGCGCTTCGTCACGCACCGCTTTGTCGATCTGCATGCCACACAGAAGACGTTCCTGCGCGATCTTGGCCGGCGCTTCGGCGAGACGGTCGCGCCCGAGAGCCGTTGATGGGACGCGAGGCCACCTGCGTGGCACGCCTGGGCCGCCAGATGTCCGAAGGTCGAGCCCTGCTCGAATCAGAACACGTGCTGTTCCGAGGCGCTTTTCGAGTGAAAGTTCCACTCTCGGACGGAACGACCGCCGCCTGCAAAGACGGCGTGCTCACGCTCACCTGGCGCGAGGGAACACTCCTGCTCGAATTAGGCGATGCGGCGCAGAAATGGGCCGACGCGATCCAGAATCCGAAAAGCGTGCTCGACAAGCTCGGCGTGAAGCCAGGCCAACGCATCGCCGTCATCGGCCTTCGCGATCCCGAGTTCGTCAGCCGACTGACCCACTTGCTTGGCAAGCGGCCGTCCTCGCGCGCAGGAGCGGGTTGCGTTCATGTCCTGTTCGGGGTTCACTGCGTCGCGGACCAAGTGAGGCTTGCTTCATTCATCGCCAGCATCCATCCTGCGGGCGGAATCTGGGCGGTGTACCCAAGAGGGCATCGCGCAATCTCCGAGGACAGCATTCGCGCGGCAGCGCGCCGAGCTGGGCTCGTGGACGTGAAAGTGGTTCGCTTCTCGGACACCCACGGCGCGGTGCGCCTGGTGATCCCTCGAGCAACGCGTTGAAGGATTCGGCGCGATCGTGCAGGGACGCACAATGGGCCCCGGCGACGTCCGCCGGGGCCCGCTTTTCTTCTCCCGCAGCATCTTCCCGACCGCGCAAATCCCACGATGCGGCAATTCAATGAAAAGCCGCTCTGGACGCGGGTAGGACGCACTCCCTAGACTTGAACCCACGCAACAGGGCTTCGACCCCTTTCTGGGAGTCCACTCGCTCATGACCCGCCTGCCCCGCCCGGCTGTTCTCGTCGTCATGGCGCTCGCCCTCGTTGCTGCCACCGCAGCGGCGCTGCTCCAGCGAAACGAGTCGCTCGAACGAACGCGCGAACTCAGCGAGCGCACCGCTCCCGATGAGTGGTTCCACGGGCAGCGCGCATTCCCGGGCATCGAGATTCCGCAGGCCAGGTTCCAAGCGGCGCTCGAGCAGGTGATGGTCGAACGCCAGGTCGATGCCTCGGCGCTCGGCACGAGCGCGGCGTCACTCACATGGCAACCGGTGGGTCCCTACAACATCGGCGGTCGCGTGACCGCGCTGGCCACTGCGCCAGGGGGCGTGACGGTGTATCTGGGATCGGCCAACGGAGGTGTCCTCAAATCAACCGACTCGGGCGTGCATTGGATTCCAGTGAGCGATGCGAACTCGTTCTTCTCCATCGGCGCGTTGGCGATACACCCGGTGGATCCGGCGATCGTCTACTGCGGCACGGGCGAGGCCAATGGGAGCGTCGACTCGTACGATGGCAACGGTCTGTGGCGCACGACGAATGGAGGCGCGTCCTGGAGTTCATTGGGACTGGCCGCCACCGCGCGCATCGCCGCCGTCGCGATCGACCCCTCCAATGGCAACCACGTGCTGGTCGCCGCGATGGGTCGGCAGTTCTCCACCGGCCCCGACCGCGGCCTGTACCGCAGCCTCGATGGTGGCGCGACCTGGGCGAAGCCGCTGTTCGTGAACGACTCCACGGGCGTGTGCGATGTGGTGTTCAACCCCCAGCACCCCGAGACCGTGTTCGCGGCCACTTGGGAGCGCGTCCGTCGCTACACCTACCGCCGCGCCGCGGGCCCCGGCTGCGGCGTGTGGCGCAGCATCGATGCAGGCGCTTCGTGGACGCGACTGGCAGGCGGGCTACCCGCTCCGAGCGATGATGTGGGGCGCATCGCACTCGCCATTGCGCCCTCGCGACCCAGCATGGTGTACGCGCAGATCATCACCGGGGTGACCGGCGGCTATGTCGGGCAGGGCCTGTATCGCACCACCGACGGCGGCAGCAGTTGGGTTCGACGCGATGGTGGCATCTCGTTCCGCGACAGCTTCGGCGGTTTTGGTTGGTACTTCGGCGAGATTGCCGTCAGCCCGGTGGACCCCGAGCAGATCTGGACCTGTGGGGTGAGCCTGCTCAAGTCCAACGACGGAGGTGTCTCGTTTGTCGATGTGACAGGTGTCGCGCATGTGGACCAGCACGCGATGTGGGTGGATCCGAGTGATCCTTCGCGTCGGTACCTCGGCAACGACGGCGGCTTCTTCTGGGACACGGGCGGCGGTTGGGTCAAATCCGTGGACCTGCCCATCACCCAGTTCTACGCTGGCTCGGTCGACAAGAACAACCCGCTCAAAGTCCTGGGCGGAACGCAGGACAACAATACGCACAAGACCGAATCGGACCCCTTCAACTGGAGTTTCGTGTTGGGCGGGGATGGCTTCTACTGCCTGAGCGATCCCGTCGACACCAACATCCTCTTCGCCGAGTGGCAGAACTGTTGTGGCCGCACCGGTATTCGCCGCTCGACAACCAATGGCTCGACTTTCGTCACGGCCTCGGGCTTCGCCAATGCTGACCGGTACAATTGGAGCACGCCGATCGCGATGAGCCCCAAGAACCACAACCTCATGCTGGTCGGCAGCCATCGCGTCTACCTCAGCACGAACAATGGGGTGAGCTTCGTCCCGGTCAGTGGCGACCTCACCACCAACCCTGCGAGCGTGCTGGTCTACGGCACCATCAGCACGCTCGATGTGAGCGGGGTGAATGATTCGGTCTTCTACGCGGGAACCGACGACGGTCGGGTGTGGCGAAGCGTCGACAAAGGCGCGATCTGGACCAACATCTCGGCCGGGCTTCCCGTGCGCAGCATCACGCGCGTGGTCGCGGACCGCTTCGACGCCCAAGTGGTGTATG
>JBDSKE010000105.1:0-3184 GCA_039917105.1 Candidatus Eiseniibacteriota bacterium
CGCGCCATGCCCAGCGTGCATGTGATCGACCTCCGCCGCGACGGTGCCGACTCGGGGCTGTTGTCCCGGCCGCTACGGGCGGCCATGGCCGAGCGCTTGGAACGCAAGGAGCAAGTGTTGTTGTGGCTCAACCGACGCGGCTACTCGCATCATGTGCAATGCCGCGGCTGCGGCTGGACCCCCGAGTGCAGGCGCTGCGACATCACGCTGACGCTGCACATGGACCCACGCGAGTTCCGTTGTCACTACTGCGATCATCGTGAACCGGCCATGGGGCAATGCCCCGAGTGCAAGCTGCCGCTGCTGCGCCTTGGCAGCCCGGGTACGCAACGTGCCGAGCGCGAGATCGCGCAGGCGTTCCCCTTGGCGCGCCTGCTGCGGCTGGACACCGATGTCGCCAAGGACCGCGGGGCGCCGGGCAAGGTGTTGGAGCGATTCGCCAAAGGTGAGGCCGACATCCTGCTCGGCACCCAGATGATCGCCAAGGGACTCGACTTCCCACGGGTCACGCTTGTGGGTGTGCTCGATGCCGATGTCGCGCTGCATCTGCCGGATTTTCGCGCTGCCGAGCGCACCTGGCAGTTGTTGGTGCAGGTCTCGGGCCGCGCGGGCCGCGGCAAGCGGCCGGGCGAGGTGTTGGTGCAGACCTGCACGCCCGAACATGTTGCCATCGCTGCCGTCGCTTCGGGCGACACCAAGGGGTTCCTGACGCGCGAACTCGAGGAGCGGCGCGACGCGGGCTATCCGCCATTCTCGCGCCTGGTGTCCTTGCTGGTGTGGGGCCCCGATGAAGCTGAAGTTGAAAGAGCCGCGCGCGCGCTGGGCGAGATCGCAGTGGCGGCCGCCGAGCCCCACGGCGTCATCGTGCTGGGCCCCGCCCCGCAAGCGCATGCGCGCTTGCGAAATCAGCACCGCTGGCACCTGCTGCTCAAGGGCGACAATGGCGGCAAGGTGCGCGAGGTCGCGGCCGCGGCGTTGGCCTGGGCCGAACAACCCGGCCGGCGACGGGCGAAGGTCATGGCGGACGTGGACCCGACCGACGCCCTTTAGGCGGAGTGCGCCGGGCGTGTGCTCGCGCGTCCCTGTCGCGACTCGGACGCAGTCGTGCAACGCTGCATCGCTCATTGCGTTGCACGAGTCCTGGTCAGGCGTGGGTCAAACCTGCTTCCGCCTTGACGCATCGAGAGTTGCACTCCTAGAGTCGACTTCACTCACCCACCCCGAGCCTTCTCAGGTTCCGGCATCATTCCCGCATCAGGAAGCTTCTGCCATGCACAAGAATGTCGTTCGAGCCGCTGCGGACGCCCCCCCGGTAGAGGGTGGTCGGCCGCTGATCTCCCCCGAATTCATCCGCGAGCATCCGCGGGTGCGCAGCTATGTGCGCATGGCCGATGCGGCGCTTGAGCATCTGGGCTATACCGAGCACGGCGAACGTCATGTGGGCCTGGTCAGCCGGATCGCCTACAACGTGCTCAAGCGGTTGGATCTGCCCGAACGCACCTGCGAGTTGGCCGGGATCGCAGGCTATTTGCATGACATCGGCAACGCGGTGAATCGCGACCACCACGCCCAGACCGGCGGGGTGATGGCCATGCAGTTGCTGCATGAGTTCGGCATGGACGACCATGAGGTGCTCATCATCATCGCGGCGATCGGCAACCATCACGAGAACGATGGCGACCCAGTGAACCCGGTGGCGGCGGCCGTCATCCTGGCCGACAAGAGCGACGTGCACCGCACTCGCGTGCGCAACTCCGAAATGATCAAGTTCGATATCCACGACCGTGTCAACTGGGCGGTCGAAAAGAGTTTTCTCAACGTCGACGCGGACGGCAAACACATCACCCTGGAACTCACCATCGACCCAGCGATCTCACACGTCATGGAGTATTTCGAGATCTTCATGACGCGCATGCTCGCATCGCGCAAGGCGGCCAAGGCGCTGGGGGCCACGTTCGGGCTCTCGGTGAACGGCAACCGTCTTGTCTAAGAGGGAGGACGCCTTGAAGCTCCGCTCGCTCTCCGCCGGCCTCACCGCGGCGCTGTGTATGTCGCTGGTGACTGCTGCCCATGCTCGCAATCCGCATTGCGCGGGTGGCATCCAGTATGTCGTGCAAGGTCTGCGCGACAAAGAGAAGGGGAACACCGAAGACTACCAGCGCCAGATGAACAAGGCGGTGGACCAACTCCGCGTGTGCGCGACCGAAGACGCCCAGGATGACGAGGCTCTGGGCTATCTGGGTTGGGCCTATGCCGAGCTCGACAGCGCCGGGCCTGCCGGCGAGGCTTTCGCCAAGTCGATTGCGGGGCTGCAGACCAAGGGAGACAAGAAGCGTTTCGAGCTGGTGAGCAACAATCGCGAGTCCTATTGGGCGCGGCGCTACAACGATGGCATCAAGGCGGTCACCGATGCGCAGCAATCCGCCGAAGCAGGCGATAAGAAAGCGGCGCACGAGAAGTTCGAGGAAGCCATCAGGCGCCTGACGCAGGCCAAGCTCCTGAAGCCCGGCAGTGCCGCCACCTTGCGCAACCTGGCCGTGGCCTATGCCGCCGACGGACAGTTCGATCAGGCCGAGACGGTGTTGCGTAACGGCCAGGTCGAGGCGGCCGCCGACACCTCGGTGGGCCAGTTGAACAGCGCGCTGCGGATCACGCGCGCGAACAAAGCCGGCAAGCTGCTCGACGAGAAGAAATACGACGAGGCGATCGCCTACTATGCGGAACTCTCCAAGGCGGAGCCGACCTCAGCGGATCACCTGATGGGTCTGGGCAATGCGTACTTCAGCCGCGCGGGCAACAAGCAGGATGCGGCCCGCAAGGCGGATTTCAAGGCGTCAGGCGATGCGTATGCCAAGGCGTTCCAGGTCAAGAAGGAAGACGCCAACCTGGTGTTCAACGCCGCGCTCGCCTATCAGAACGCCGGTGAACTGGCGCTGGCCGAGGGGCAGTGGCGCGATGCGGTCAAGCTCAACGCCAGGGATGCCGAGGCGCTCTCGAGCCTGGGTTCGGTGCTCGCCGATGAAGCCAAGTTCGACGAGGCGGTTCGCGTCTTGCACCAAGCGGTGGCCGAGAAGCCGGACAACAAAGTGTACTTCCGCCAATTGGGAGCCGCGTACAGCAAGGCGGGAAACAACCCCAAGTCCACCGAGATGCTCATGATCTATCTCGCCATGGACAAGGGCAC
>JBDSKE010000106.1:0-21833 GCA_039917105.1 Candidatus Eiseniibacteriota bacterium
TCAAACCCGCCGCCACGCGCTTGGGGCTCATCCTGCATAAGGGCGACCAGAAGGACCCAGGGCCGGACCTGTTTCTCGACCCCACGCAACAAAAGGAAGCGTGGATCGTATCGGGCAAGCTCGACCTGGCCAAGACCGCGCCTGATGTGAGCGCGCTCGCATTCGGCGATCTCTCGCGCTCGCGTGCACATTGGGTGGACCGGGTCACGCTGCTCTGGCCAGGCGCACCGGCGAGCGGCTTCGAATACGCCCTGCACGTCTCGCCCGCAGCGACACTGCGGGTCACCCAAGGCGGCGTCGCCGGGGGCGAGCGGTTCGCCCTTCGTGTCGAAGCAGCCGGCATGAGTCCCGAACTCCGCGAGCGCTTCCCGTATCTGGCCGGTGCCACGGTGCTCAAGTTGGATGCGACGAACCAGGCTCGCACGCCCGAGTGGCTCCGTGCGCAGCTCGCCGTGTCGCAGCGTTCGACGGACGGTCGTTCGGGCGATGCGACCAGCGTGCAGATCCCAGGGGTGCTCGATGACCTCTTGGCCTACGATGGAGCGCTCGGAGCCACATGGACGGCAGGAGCACCGGCGCTGCGCCTGTGGGCGCCCACCGCGCAGAAGGTGCGGCTGATCCTGTTCGCGGGGCCGCGCACCTCCGAGCCGGCGCAGACGATCGACATGAAGCGTGAGGGCGGAACGTGGGTCGCCAACGGACGATCGGCCTGGAAGGGCATGTACTACCAGTACGAGGTCACGGTCTATACGCCCACGACGCGACGCATCGAGACCGTGCGCGCCACCGATCCCTACTCACGCAGTCTCGCGCGCAACGGCACGCGTAGCCAGCTCATCGATATGGACGACGCCGCGCTGAAGCCAGCGGGTTGGAGCGCGCTGCGTAAGCCCACGCTGGCCGCAATCGAGGACGCGGTGGTGTACGAACTGCATGTGCGCGACTTCAGCGTCAGTGATTCCACCGTACCGCCCGCGCATCGTGGCCGCTTCCTGGCGTTCACCGACTCGAGCGACGGGACGCGCCACTTGAAACGCTTGGCGGAGGCAGGGCTCACGCATGTCCACCTACTGCCCAGCTTCGATATCGCGACGGTCGATGAGGACCCCTCGAAGTGGCGATCGCCGGGTGAGTTGTCGAACCTGTCGCCGGATTCCGACGAACAGCAGGGCGCGGTGGGCCGCGTGCGTGCCTGGGATGGCTTCAACTGGGGTTACGACCCGGTGCACTACGGCGTTCCCGAGGGCAGTTATGCCACCGACCCCGATGGCACAGCGCGCGTGTTGGAGTTCCGGCGCTTGGTGCAGGGCTTGGCCGCGCTCGGCCTGCGCGTGGTGATCGACGTGGTGTACAACCACACGCATGCCTCGGGCATGGCCGAGTTCTCGGTGCTCGACCGGATCGTGCCGGGCTACTACCAGAGACTCGACGCCGACGGCGCGGTCGAGAACAGCACCTGCTGCTCGAACACCGCGAGCGAACACCGCATGATGGAGAAACTCATGGTCGACGACTTGGTCCACTGGTCCCGCGATTACCGAGTGGACGGCTTCCGGTTCGACCTGATGGGCCACCACATGCGCCGCAATCTCGAAGCAGTCCGCGACCGGCTTGGCGCGCTCACACTGGTCAAGGATGGCGTCGATGGCGGACGGATGCTGCTGTACGGCGAGGGTTGGGATTTTGGCGAAGTGAGCGGCAGCAAACGAGGGCTGAATGCGACGCAGCGCAACATGGCCGGCAGCGGGATCGGCACATTCAACGACCGGCTGCGCGATGCGGTGCGAGGCGGCAGCCCTTTCGCTGACCGGCGTGAACAGGGTTTCGCAACCGGACTGTTCACCTTCCCTGGTGAGTTCACCCACGGCGGCGAAGGCGACCGAACCAAGTTGTTGGACGCGACTGACCGCATCGTGGTCGGGCTGGCAGGGAATCTCGCGAGCTTCCCCTATACGAATCGTCGCGGCGAAGCCGTGATCGGCTCGGCCGCAGGCACCGGCTATACTGCCGCGCCGCGTGAGTGCGTGAACTACGTGGAAGCACACGACAACGAGACCTTGTGGGATAAGATCCAGTACGCCGCGCCGGCCGCGGCGACGCTCGAACAGCGAGTGCGCATGCAGCTGTTGGCGCTATCGATTCCCGCGTTGTCCCAGGGGCTACCGTTCTTCCACGCCGGCGGCGAGTTGTTGCGCACCAAGTCGATGGACGCCGACAGCTATGACTCGGGCGACTGGTTCAATCGCATCGACTGGGGCCGTACCACGAACCATTGGGGCATGGGTTTGCCGGGCGCCGAGAAGAACCGGGACCGCTGGGTCACCATCAAGCCACTCCTGGCGCGCGCCGATCTCGCGCCCCATGCCGCGACGCTCCGGATGATCTCGGATGCGTTTGCGGATTTCCTGCGGGTGCGCCGCAGCTCGGCATTGTTCCGCCTGCGCACCGCCGACGAAGTGAACGCCCGCGTCACGTTCCTCAATCGTGGTCCCTCGCAGGTCCCGGGGTTGATCGTGATGATGCTTTCGGATGCGGTGACGGAACGGGCTCCGTTGGGGTCGAGGTGGAAGCGGATCGTGGTCGTGTTCAACGGCAATCCGCAACCACTCGCCTACACCTACCCCGGCTTTGCCCAAGCGAAGCTCCGCCTGCACCCGGCGCAGGCCGCGGGAGCAGACTCGGTCGTCAAATCAGCAAAGGTGGACGGCGCATCGATCACGGTGCCCGGATTCACGACGGCGGTATTCGTCGCCGAGTGAATCGCGCGAGTCTCAGCGCGGCCGCAGGATGGCGATACTGGCTGTGTGGCCGTGCAGGAAGTTGCGTTCCCCGACCGGGCCCACCTCTCCCGCACAGAACATCCCCGCGCAGGGTACGCCGCCCCCGAGTGAATCCTGGAGCGTCGTCACATCGCGGTCCGGGGCGCCATGTAACATCTGGCCACGACCGTTGCAGGCGAACAGCAGGACGCCCTTGGCCCGCGTATCGAACGCCTGGGGGGACAGCAGCATCTCCAGATCCGAGAGCGCCGCGCGCGCGTCGCGCACGTGCAGGCGGATCTTCTCGCGCAGTTTCACGATGTCGCCCACCGCGATTGCACCCCGTTCGCGGTCAGCGCCCAACAGGTTGCGGATCAGATAGTCGCCGCGGCCGCTCGCATCGCCCCGGACGGGACGGCCGACATAGAGCCCCTGACCCAGCCGGCCGCGTTCCTCCTCGGGCACTTCGCGCAACACCTGCTCGGCCCGCTCCAGCGCTGGCTGTCCATCGAGCGTGACGATGATATTTCCTTCGACATGCGTGACATCGAGCGGCGGCCCGAGCGGCTCGCACCCCTGCGACACCACCACGTCGGCGCGAATCGCCCCGTGCAGCGCAAGCGCAAAACCGCCCTCGTGCGCCAGCCAGTCGTTGAGCAACAACACATTCTCGCCGGCCTGATGGCCCGCACTGGCGAGCCCACCCACCACGCGAACTCCTGGCGCGAAACGGTTGAACACGGCCAGCACCCGCTCGACATCGAGCGAATGCGGATCGCCCATGAACAGCACGATCTCGGCGCCTCGGGCGCCCGGGGCGATGAGGTCGAATGCGGCGTCCTCCTCGACCTGTTCGCGCCAACTCTCCTGCGTCAGGAGGAAGGGGCGCACCTGGACGCCGGGCAAGCGTGCCGCGATCAGCGAGAGTGCGGGCCCTTGCTCGAGTTCGTGTTCGCGAGTGACCACGCCGCGCGCACTCACACCCGCCAGATGTCCGGGGGCCAGTCGTTCGCGCAAGACGGACGCGATCGCCTCGGCGCCCGCACGATGTGCGGCGGTGAAGAATACCATCGCCAGGTCAACTTGCCCCTCGCCCAGGGAATCGCGCACCGTTCGCGCCGCTTCACCCGCTGCGAGTGCGGCGTCGGGTAACTGCGATTGCGCCGAGGCCCACTTCATGCTGCTCTGCTCGGAGTGCGTTTCGGAAGGCATCGGCTGGCCTCAGACGCCGCGCAGGATCTCGCGCGCGATCACCATCCGTTGGATCTCACTGGTGCCCTCGCCGATCTCCATGAGCTTCACGTCGCGATGCATCCGCTCGACCGGGATGTCGCGGCAATAACCGATGCCGCCGTGGATCTGGATGGCCTTATCGGTCACCCAATTGCCGATTTCGCTCGCGAACAACTTGGCCATGGAAGCTTCCTTGGTGAACTCGAGCCCCGCATCCTTGAGCTGAGCCGCGTGGTACACGAGGTGGCGCGCGGCCTCGATCTTGAGCGCCATATCGGCGAGCATGAACTGGATGGCCTGGAAGTTCGCGATGGGCTGGCCGAACTGTTCGCGGACCTTTGAGAACCGTAACGAGTGCTCGTAAGCGCCTTGCGCCACGCCCAGCGCGAGCGCACCGATCGAGATGCGTCCGCCGGTCAGGGTCTTCATGAACGCCTTGAAGCCGTTGGTCGTGTCTCCCAGCAAATGCTCCTCGGTGACCAACACGTCCTCGAACACGACTTCGACCGTGTCCGATCCGCGCAGACCCATCTTCTTCTCCTTCTTGCCCACGCGGAACCCAGGCGTCGCCGTCGGCATGATGAATGCCGAGATACCATTGGCTCCGAGCGAGGGGGCGGTGACCGCGGTGAAGGTGATGTACTGCGCGTAGCTGCCGTTGGTGATGTAGATCTTGGAACCGTTCACACGCCAGCCGCCATCGACGGGGAGGGCGCGGGTCTGTGTGCCCGCCGCGTCCGAGCCCGCGCCGGGCTCGGTCAGCCCGAACGCCCCCAGCGCTTCGCCTTTGGCCATGGGCACCAAGTACTTGAGCTTCTGGGCCTCGCTGCCATTGGCGTACACGGGGCCGCAGCCTAGTGAGACGTGCGCCGCGAGCGTGATCGCGGTGGAGGCGCACACGCGCGCAACCTCTTCCACGGCGATCGCGTAGGCGAGCGTGTCCATGCCGGCGCCGCCGTACTTCTCGGGATAGGGCAGGCCCATCAGCCCCAGTTCGCCCATCTGCTTCACCGCGTCGTGCGGGAAGGTTTCCGTCTCGTCGAGCTCACGCGCGCGTGGGGCCACCACCTCTTCGGCGAATCGGCGCACCATATCGCGGACCTGATGGTGTTCTTCCTTCAGCATCAACATGCCTGACCGCTCCGATGGATGTTCGAGGGTGCAATGCTCCCGTCGCCCGCGGCGGCCCGGGGAACACGGAAGAGACTGGACTCAAGCAGGGAGAATCTACCCGAAAGCCCTGCCCGGGGCGTAGCGGCCCGCTCCAGCGGAGCCGTCACTTCAGCGCCCGATGGAATCAAGCCCGGTCGCTCGTTCGGCGGCCACGCCGTTCACGTCGAGCGCGCGCTGAACAACCGAGGCTCCGGGCAGGGCGGAACGCGCAAGCACGGTATCGCGCTCTGCCTGGGTCAGGCGCGAGGCGGGCTTGTCGTCCTTGACTCCGCACCCGGTCACGGTCAACAGCGTCGCGCCGACCAACAACAGGAGTCCGATGGTTCGGGCACTCATCGTCCGGAGGCCGCGCGCCGGACGCCTTCGCCGAGGAATGCATGGTCCTGCTCGCGGATCTCGCCGGATTGCTGGTGCAACAGTTCGAGCGCCAGCAGCCCGGTCGCGCGGCCCGCCAGCGACCAAGGGTAGTCGTAGCCCCCCGAGCTCACGCGTTCACCCACGCCATCGACCGCAGAGGGATCGGGGAACACCAGCCCCAGTCGCACGGGGATGGGACGCGCACCCGCCTTGACCGCCTCGGGCGAGAGCAGCATGAACACCACGGTGAGTCCGCGTGTCGCTCGGCCCAATGTGTTCGCGTTGCGATGTAACGCGGGCTGGCCTCTCCTGACCCGGGGTTTGGCCGGTAGCACCACGGGCGGCGTCCCCACCACGAGTTGCAGCACCCATGCATCCTCGCTCGGCGAACCTTCGAGCAAGCGGAACCGGTTGGGTGTGGTCGCGCCCTCGATTCCCGCATTGCCGCGAGCCCCGGCCGCTTCGAGTCTGAACTCATCCTCGGCGAAGGTCATGTGGAACGCCTCCAGGAACGCGGCGCGGGCCGGGGGTTCCTTGGGCAGCCCCTCGATCGTACTCATCTGCACGAACAGGGGATCGCCAGGCGCCGCGGGTGTGGGGCCGGGCATGCCGGCCGACGCGGGAACCGCCAACGTCAGAAGCCAGAAGAGTGCGAGCGGCATTGGACGCATGGAATGGAACCTCCTAGGGGGCTCACTCCATCATCGGCCGCTTGGCGCCAGCGTTCAAGCAAAGTCGTCCGCAAGCGCTTCATCGGCCGCCCATCGGGCTCCCATCGCCCGCGCCCGCGCCAAAAGCTCGGGTGGCACGCTGCCAATTGTGTTGTCCGCGTGTTGCCACACCAAGGTCTCCTCCCAGCGCGCGCCGACCCACTTGAGGAACCCGCGCACGCTGTGCTCGGCCATGTCGTATCGGTGCGCGCTACTGCAGGCGGTCACGAACGCCGCCCGGCGCGTGCGCTTCCAGCGCGGCACGAGCGCCTCGCTCCCATCGCCCAGCGTCACAAGCGGCGTGACACAGTTGCAGCGGTCGATGAGCAACTTGAGTGGGCCGCTCACCGAGTCGAAGTAGATCGGTGAGCCCACGACCACGGCGTGTGCATCCTCGAGCGCCGCATAGACCGCGTCCATGTCATCGCGAATCACGCAGTAGCCCGGCGTCGCATCGGGCCCGCACGCGAGGCAATGACCGATCGTCATGGCGTGCGGCGTGAACATCCGCACCTCGCCACCCGCTCCGGCAAATCCCTCGCCCACCGCCTCGAGCAGGCGATGCACACTGCTGCCCGGGAGCGGGCTGCCATTGAGCATCACCAGCGTGCGGGCCATGGCCCTATCGCCTGACGGCCCAGACGAGAGTGGTTGCACCGGCCCGACTCACCAGCGGCAGCGTCTCCGCGATGCGCTCGGCCGCCAGCCCCAGCGACAACAACATGTCGGGCAGAGTCTTCATGACCCACAGGAAACTGCGCGAGCCCTGCACTTGGAATCCCTCCCCTTCGAGCCCGGCGCGCAACTCGGCCGGCGTGAGCGGGTGGTGATATCGATACGGGTGGTACTCGCTCAACTCATCAGGCGCCTCGGGGAAGCACGAGCTGGGCAGCGCGTGTCGCAACCACGGCCACTGGACCGCCACGCGCTTCACGCTCTCGATCGGCGAGTCGGGATTGGGAGTGGAGATGGCGACACGGCCGCCCCGCCTGACGACACGCGCGATCTCGGCGAACACCGCAGGCCGGTCCGGGCGGAATACATGCTCCATCATCTCAACCGAGATGGCGCGATCGAAGCTGGCGTCGGGAAACGGCAGGCGCTTGGCGTTGGCGAGCGTGAGCCCCAGCCGTGCGCCTTCGGGCAACGTGCGCCGCGCCCATTCGAGTTGGTCCATACCCAGGTCGACGCCGGCCACATCGCAACCGCGCGCGCGCGCCCAATGCGTGCCATATGCCCAGCCACAACCCAGGTCGAGTACGCGCTGACCGCGCTGTAGATCGGCGTGCTCGAGCACTTCGCGGAAGCGCCGCACCATCATGTAGTGGCGCGCGCGGGAGCCCAGGTACCAATGCTCCACCAAGTAGGGTAGGCCCGGCCCAGACGCGATGGACAGCGGCGGTTCGGACCAGTGCGTCATGACGGGAGCGGCGCGCCTAGCGGCGGCCGGCCTTCTTCTTGGTGGGAGCCGCCTTCTTGGCAGCCTTCTTGGCCGCCTTCTTGACGACGCGCTTGACGACCTTCTTTGGGGCCGGCGCGGACTTCTTCACAGCCTTCTTCGCCACAACGACCTTGCGGTCAGGCACCGTCCGTTGCTTCACTGGCGCAACCAACTTGACCGGCGTCGCCGCGCGCGCTGGGCTCGGCCGGTGATGCGCCATCGCCTCGGAACCCACGACGGGCTCGGGGCGGGTCGGTGGCGGGGGCAGCGGCGGGAGCGCCTCGGCACCATAGCGATCGGCATACCAGGCGCGGATGTAGGTGATGATATCGCCCGTGTTGGTGCCGGGTCCGAACAACCGCCCCACACCCTGTTGCATCAGGGCGTGCACATCGTCGCTGGGGATGATCCCGCCTCCGGTGAGCAATTTGTCGCCGATGCCGCCACTGTCCATGAGCCGCTGGATGGTGGGGAACAGGGTCATGTGCGCGCCCGAGAGGACCGATAGCGCCACCACATCGACATCCTCCTGGACGGCGGCCTCGACGATCTGTTCAGGCGTCTGGTGCAGACCCGTGTAGACCACCTCCATGCCAGCGTCCCTCAACGCCGCCGCCACGACCTTGGCGCCACGGTCATGTCCATCGAGTCCCGGCTTGCCCACGAGCACCCGGATCTTGCGTTGCATGGTCTCTCCCTCGTCTAGCGTCCCGGTGCGCCACTTCGGCACCGCGTGCGGAAATACACGGAAGGTGCGACGAAGCCGGCGAAACCAAGGCGAAACATGAGCCGCCAGAAACCGGCGAGTCTCGGGTATTTGCCCAAGTAGTACGGCAGGTCAACGCTTTCGACCTGCGGAAAAGAAGCCGACAACAATTGCGTGAGTTGGCCGCGCGTGAAGCCTGCGTGCGCCCCCTGCTCATTGGACCAGCGGCCCTGCAGCCGCTTGCCCCAGTCGATCAGGTTCCACCAGATCTTCTCGCTCGTCGTGGCGCGCCCACCGATGTAGCCCACCAATCGCGCCCGATTCGGCGTGCCGAAGTAACCCATGCCGTTGGGCGCCAACACCCGCCGCGCTTCGGCGATTGCCCGAGGAGGCTGCGGGATATGCTCGAGCACGTGGTAGCAGTAACTCGCCTCGAACGCCCCATCGCGAAACGGCAGGCGCTGCGCGTCGGCGCGTAACAACAACACATTGGGCTTGGCCCAGTGCGGATCCACCTCGAGGTCGACGCCAATCACCAGCGCGCCCGTTTCATCGGCCAGGTGACTCACCTCGACGCCAGCACCGCACCCGATCACCAGTAGCTTCCTGGGATTGACTCCCACCTCGGTGAGCAGCCCATGGTAGAACCGGGACTCGAATCCGAAGCTCACGCGTGGGGCTCCTCATCGTCATCCGGCATCTCGAGCGCGGCCATGGTCTCGAAGAAGACGCGGCGGGCCTCCTCGAATTGGTCGGGCTGTGGCGGCATGCGCTCCCCATCCTCGTTCTCTCGGTAAGAGATGATGTGGCGGGACTCGAACACGGCGCTCGCCGCTTGTGCGCCATCCTCGGTCTCGAAGATCAACGCCATGTACTCGCCATCTCGCCCCAGCGCCTCGAACCGCCACGGACCCTCATCGGCCGCGCCGCGCACCACGCGTCCCCCGGTCAGGTCCCCGGCGTGCCAACTCCTGGCCAGCCCCAGCTCGCCGCGACTGTCGCTGGCGGCGCGGCCGGGCTTCCAACTCTCACCGCTCTCATCGGGTGGGATCAGGCGCACGGCGTGATGGTCGGGCACGAGTGCGTCGTTGTCCGAGGTGACGGCTGCCACCTCGTCGTCGGCGAACGGCTCGGAGAGTTCATCGAGCATCGCTTCATCGTCGGGCGATAGCTCGGAGTCGTCGCCCGAACGCTCGTCCCTGGCCGCAGTCTCCCCGGGGCGTGGGTCCTGGGGCGCGGGCGCTTTGTGGAAGTCGTCCGGCTTGTTGGCCATGCGCATCAGCAGGCCGATCAACACGACCACACCCACTGCGATCAGTCCGCCCGTCAGCTGTGAGGTCACGCGCGCTCCTAGAACTCGGTCGATTCGACGTGGTCCCCGTAGACCTCACGCATGGCGTTGCGAATCTCGCCCTCGGTCGCGTAGGTGCGAGCGGCGTCGAGGATGCGCACCATGAGATTGTCCTCACCGGGTGCGGTGCGAGCCGCCGCCGTGAGCGCGTGCAGCGCCGAAGTCGTGGCCTTGTTGTCGCGCGTGCGGCGCACTTCCTCCAGCACCTGCTTCTGTTCGACTTCGACCTCTTCCCCGATGTACAGGATGGGCACATCAATCTTCTCGTTGGGCTCGACGTATTCGTTCACGCCCACGATGATCCGCTCCTTGCGCTCCATCTCACGTTGGTAAGTGTAGGCCGCCGTCGCGATCTCGCGCTGGAAGAATCCCTGCTCGATTCCGGCCACCACGCCACCCATATTCGTGATCTGACGGAAGTAATGCTCGGCCTGCTCTTCGAGCGTATTGGTCAGGTGCTCGACATAATACGAGCCGGCCAGCGGGTCGGCGGTCTCGATCACGCCAAGTTCGTGCGCGATCACCTGCTGTGTGCGCAGGGCGATCTTGACCGCCCGGTCGCTCGGTAGCGCGATGGTCTCGTCCATCGAGTTCGTGTGCAGCGACTGCGTGCCGCCCAGCACCGCCGCCAGCCCCTCGAACGCCGTCCGGACGATGTTGTTCTCGAGCTGCTTGTCCCACAGTGAGCAGCCCGCGGTCTGCGTGTGGAAGCGCATCAGCCACGATTCCTTGCGTTTGGCGCCATAACGTTCGCGCATGTGGCGTGCCCAGATACGGCGCGCCGCGCGCAGTTTGGCGATCTCTTCGAAGAAATCGAGATGGCTGTTCCAGAAGAACGACAGTCGCGGCGCGAAGTCATCGATGTCCATGCCGCGCGCCAGGCACTCTTCGACATAGGTGAACCCATCGGCGATTGTGAACGCCAACTCCTGCGCCGCCGTACTGCCCGCTTCGCGGATGTGGTAACCGCTGACGCTGATGGTGTTCCACTGCGGCACGTTCTTGGTGGCGAACTCGATCAAATCGACGATGATCCGCAGCGATGGGCGCGGGGGAAAGCACCAGCATTTCTGTGCGATGTACTCCTTGAGGATGTCGTTCTGCAGTGTCCCGCGCAGGCGGTCGAACCGCACCCCGCGCTTGTCCGCATTGGCCAGGTAGAATGCGAACAGGATACTGGCCGGACCATTGATGGTCATGGAGGTTGAAACTGTGCCCGGGTCGATTCCCTCGAGCAGCACCTCCATGTCGCGCAACGAATCGATCGCCACACCACACTTGCCGACTTCCCCATGCGATTTGGGGTGATCCGAGTCGTATCCCATGATCGTGGGATTATCGAACGCGATCGACAGCCCCGTCTGCCCGTGACCGAGCAGGTAGTGGAAGCGCTGGTTGGTCTCGCGCGCCGTGCCGAAGCCGGCGAACTGGCGCATCGTGAACATCTTGCCGCGGTACATCGTCGGATGCACGCCGCGCGTGAAGGGGTACTCGCCCGGCACCGCCAGATCGCGGGCCTGGTCCATGCCCGCCAGATGCTGCGGGCCATACAGCGGCTCGATGCGATTGCCTGAGATGGTGAACGGGTATAACTCGCGCCGCTCACGATCGCCGGGGTAGTTCGCGGCGAATCGTTCCTGCATCACCTGGTAGGAGCCGCTGGCTTTGGGGGGAGGGGCCGGAGCCGTTTTGGCGGTGCGCTTGGCTGGCGCATGCGCGCGCTGCCGACGAGCGGGCGTGGCAGCCTTGGCGCGGGGCTTGGCCTTCGAGGGACGAATCGCCACGGACAACCTCCTTACTGCCTTTGGACCGAATGGAAGGTCTTGAACCGGAACAGCCTACGCGGCGCCCGAGAAGGCGGTCAAGACCCAGCCCCGGCGCGCGCGAGCTTCTCGGCCGCCTGACGCGGCGTGAGTCGGCGGCGCACCACTTCCTCCAGCACGCGGTCGCGTTCGCCGTCGCTGACACGCGCCTCGAACCCGTCCCACAGTTCGTCCAACACCAACTCCTCGATGCGCTGGTCGAGCCGCTCGCGGCGGCGGTGTTCCAGCAGACCGCCCCCCTGAAGGAATGCCAGGTGGGCCTCGAACTGGTCCACCAGCTCGCTCACGCCCTTACCCTGCGAGGCCACGGTCAGGAGCACCGGGAGCTCCCAGCCGTGCGAATGCGCGCGCAGTTCGAGCGCGGAGCGGATGGCGAAGCCGGCACGATCCGCCCCCTCGCGGTCGGCCTTATTGATCACGAACACGTCCGCGATCTCCATCAGCCCCGCCTTCATCGCCTGCACGCCGTCACCCGATTCGGGCACCAGCACCACGGCAGTGGTATCGGCGGTCTGCGCGACCTCGAGTTCGCTCTGCCCCACGCCAACGGTTTCGATCAGGATGCGCGAGAACCCGGCAGCATCGAGGACATCGCAGACCTGCGCGGTATGCACCGCCAGCCCGCCCATGCTACCGCGCGTAGCCATCGAGCGGATGAACACGCCGGGGTCCCCCGCCAACTCCATCATGCGGACGCGATCGCCCAACAAGGCTCCCCCCGAGAAGGGGCTGGTGGGATCGACCGCTACCACCGCGACGGTTTCACCCCGAGCGCGATATTCCTGCGCGATGCGCGTGACCAGCGTGCTCTTGCCGGCGCCCGGCGGGCCGGTGATGCCCAGCCGGTAGGCGCGGCCGCTCGCGGCGAAGCACGCATCGAGCAACTCGTCCGATCCAGGGTGCTCGTTCTCGACCCACGAAATGGCGCGAGCGAGCGGCACACGCTCGCCCGCCAGCGTGCGTTCGATCAGTTCGGTGGGGGACTGCAGATTCAAGTGGACCTCGGGACGGGTGGACATCAGCGCCGGATCTCGATGCTCGCGCCGGAATGGAACGTGCGGCGGCATCCGAGAACATGAAGAACGAGTGGGCACGCAGGGTGCCACAGGGTGCGCGGAACGCGCCAATGACCTGCCGGGTGACTATCGCTTGGCAGGCGCGGGACGTACCCGCTGCCCCTTGACGATCTCGGCCCGAGCCACGGGCTTGCCATCGATCACCAAGGCATTGAAGTACGCCGGGTAGCCATCGCCCTCAAGTGGCCGTGGCCCGTTCTGCACATGGTAGTGCAGATGCGGCTCACTGCTATTGCCAGAGTTGCCGCACAGACCGATCAGGTCGCCGGCGCGGACCTTGTCGCCCATCCGGACCTTGAGCGAGTGGGGCTGCAGATGCGCCAGCAGCGAGTACTCACCCGTGCCATGGTCGATCACCACGGCGTTGCCCACGGCATGGGCCGCATCGGTCGCGCCGATCGCTTGGTCCGCAAGGCTGTCACGTTGCCACACGACCTCGCCCGCAGCGGGTGCGAGGATGCGTCTGCCATAACAATGGTAGTCGGTGAGTTTCTTGCCCTCACCGCTGTGGCTGCTGCCATCCCTCTGGATCACAAGGTCGTGCGCAAACCGCTGGTCGCGCGTCATGGCATGATCGTTCTGCTCGATCGTGTGGCCGCCCCAGAGGACCGTCCACTCTTCCTCGAAGGGTAGCCGTAGCCGGACGATCGTCTGCCGCTGGGTGTAAGGCGAATCGTATGCGTGACGCGGCGCAGGTTTTTGCGGCCGGATGAACATGCCCGAGACGCGGCCCGCCGGGTCGAATGCGAACAAGAGCGTTGCGGGGTCTGCAATGTTGCTGCAACGCACATCGGCCAGGTAAACGCGCAGGCCGCGATCCATCACCACTTTCTCGCCCAACACCTGGTCCACGGTGCCGGTCTGGCGGACAATGGCGCCGAGCACGGTGACGAAGTTCGCGGAATCGCGCATGGCTGTACGCATCGGCTCGTCGAAGGCCGCCCATAACAGGGGGGCATCCTGTCGGTTGATGGCGCTGGTCAGCGTTCGTGCCCGGGACAGCGCTGCACTGGAATCGTAGCTCGCCTGCGCATGCGAGCGGGCAGGCGCGAATAACGCGCCGGTCACGACGAGCGACATCCATACGGGACGCATGGTCATAGAGTCCCCATGGCGGCCAGCACCTGTTGCGCAATCGCTTCTGCGGCGCAGGGCTTGGCCATGTGCGCCGCGTTCTCGCGCACGCGCTCGCGGGCAGCTGGATCGGCGAGCCAGCGTGCAACGGTGGTCGCGACATTGTCGATCGAGTCGGCATGCACTGCGGCCCCTCCGGATTCCAGGAACTGAGCGTTGCGCACCTCTTGGCCGGGCGTGGGGCGGAACACAACGAGCGGGGTGCGCTTGATGAGCGCTTCACTGCACGTGAGCCCGCCGGCTTTGCTCACCACCACGTCTGCGGCCTCGAGCAATACATCGACCTCGTGCGTGAAGCCCAGGGCATGCACCCTTCCATTGAACCCGGCGCTGAGGGCTTCGACCTGTTGTTGCATGCGTGCATTGGTCCCACACACCACCACCACTTGCGGCTGGACGGCTAAAGACGCGAGCCGCTCGGCCAACTCGGCCATGGGGCCCACGCCGCTGCCGCCACCCATCACCAGCACGACCGGTTGGCGAGGGTCGAGCCTGAACCGGGTGCACGCCGCCTCGTGACCGATCAAGGTTGCAAAGCGCGGGTCCACCGGAATGCCCGTGACGACGATGCGTTCGAGTGGCACGCCGTGCGCATGGAGCTCATCGGCCACGGTTGAACTGGCCACGAAGTAGCGGTCGACGTGCGGGTAGGCCCACATGGGGTGCGCAGTGAAGTCCGTGATGACCACATACAGCGGCACGCGCAAACGCCCTTCGCCACGCCTTGGTGACAGGGCCTCGACCGGCAGGAAGTGCGTGCAGACCACGGCATCGGGGGCCTCGTGTTCGACCACGCGCACGAGTCTGCGCAATGCCAGTCGGTCGAGCGCCTCGCGCGCAGGCCCGGCGCTGCGATTGACGCCTTGCTGCTCCCACATTTGATAGAGCGCTCCCCACAACTGCGGCGCACGCTGTGCCATGGCGTTGTAGCCCTGCGAATACGTGGTGCGATAGAACCGTGACGCGAACACCAGCGTGTCCACTTCGCGCACCGTGGCATCGGGCCGTAATGAGATGATGGCGCGCGCAAGTGCGACCGCCGCGCTCTTGTGTCCGCTGCCCGCGGTGGCATGCAGGATGGCGATGCGCGGGCCGGCGCCTCGCGCCAAGGTCTCGATCGCGACGACGCCGCCACCTTCGGCCGGGAACAGGACCTCGTGGTCCCCTGCGGCGAGCGCACGCAGGCGTCGCCGCCACCATGCCCGGTGGGCACGCAGGCGCGCCCGCCAATTGGCGTTGACACGCGGCAAGAGCAGACGCGGGATGCGCGGGATGCGTGGAATCCGAACCATGTTCCCTTCTTTACGGCTCAACCACCGATCGCGTTGCGATGATGGCTCAAGCGAAGCCCTTCGGGGTCCCGGTCCATGGCCACGACATCGATCCGGACGCGCTCGCAACCGCGTTGCATCAGCACCTGCGCTGCGCGCACGAGCCGCGCCTGCTTATGGCGATCCACGCTCGCGGCCGCGCCGCCGAAATCGCGGTGCGATCGCAGCCGCACCTCGACGATCACGCGTACCCGACCATCGTCCGCCACGAGATCCACCTCGACACCGCCCAGACGCACATTGCGAGCGACGACCTGATATCCCAACAACTCCAGATAGGCGGCTGCCAGCGCCTCGGCGGCGCGCCCACGATCCTGAGGTGCTGCCATTCGGACCCGCTCCTTATCGGGGGCGAGTACACGCGGCACAGTACCGGAAAATGCGGTTTCGGGTGGCGCGTTCAGTACAGGGGCAACTCCATCTCGCGCACGGGAGCAAACGAAAAGCGGTGAGCCGGGCACGGGCCATGTTCGCGGATAGCCGCCATGTGTTCGGCCGAGCCGTAGCCCTTGTGCTTCGCGAAACCGTAGGCCGGCCAGACCCGGTCGAGCCGCGTCATGATGCGGTCGCGCACAACCTTGGCCAGCACCGAGGCAGCCGCGATCGACAAGCAGGTGCCATCGCCCTTCACCACGGCGCGTTGCTGCAGGGCCAGAGCGGCCACCGTCTCGTGGCCATCGATCAACACCAGGTCCGGCCTGAGGCGCAATCGACGCACGGCCTGAGCCATGGCCCCATGCGTCGCCATGCGAATATTGACGCGGTCGATGGTGCGCGGCCCCACCACGGCCCAAGCAAAAGCCCGGGCCCCTTGCAGGACCCGGGCATAGGCACAATCCCGAGCGGCGGCGGACATCTGCTTGCTATCGTCCAGCCCTTCCCACTCGTACGACACATCGAGCACGACCGCAGCGGCGACCACAGGGCCGGCCAGAGGCCCGCGCCCTGCTTCGTCCACGCCGGCGACCGTGACGCACTCGCCCGCCATGCGGGCTTCCTCGCACGCCAGATGTCGCCAGCGCGACAGGTTCACTTCTTCTTCGCGGTACCCGGAGCGACGACATCCTTGAGACGTGCCGACTTGCCCGTCTTATCGCGCAGGAAGAACAACTTGGCGCGACGTACCCGCTTTTGCTCGTTCGCGATCACGTTGATGGCGCCGATCGACGGCGAATGCAGGGGCCAAGTGCGCTCGACCCCGATGCCCTCGCTGATCTTGCGCACGGTGAACGTCTTGCGCATACCGGAACCGCGCACGTTGGTGACGAGCCCGCGGAACTTCTGCAGACGCTCTTTGTCACCCTCGATCACGCGCACGCTCACTTCGACCGTGTAGCCGGAGCGGAGGTCCGGGCGATCGGTCTTGATCTGGGTGTTCTCCATCTTTTCGATGAGGCCCATGGCGGGCTCCTTTCTGAGTCTGGATGCCCGTGCAGACGGGCCTGCTGAAGCGCGCGACAGTATAGGGGAAGGTCAGGCGCGAGGCCAAGTATGGCGGGGCATGCAGTGGACGCTGGGTCCAAGCGGACCGTCCGCCCAGTGAAGTTCCTCAGTACGCAAGTAGGCACTGTACATGAGTTTGAGGGCTCGTCATGGGCCGCCTTTTCCGCCAGCGCTGCAACGAAAGCCAAGACAGCGCGAATCGCGCAGCACTCCCCCTCCCCTTCCGCTACATTCGCACCCGATGTTCGCTCGAAGCCGACAGTTGTTCGCCACCGCCATGTTCCTTCTGGACGGCGCCCTCATCGGGGCGGCGTGGTTGTTGGCGTACTGGCTGCGCTTCTCGGTGTTGCCGCTCGATGCCCCGCTCGGCGTTCCCCCATTGACGCCCTACCTCTGGGCGTGTGCCGTCCTGATCCCATTGGCGCTGCTGGTGCTCCGCTCGTTCCGCACCTACCGCTCCGCGCGCACTTCGCGCCTTGGCCCCGAGCTGATCACGTTGGTGCAGAGCATGGCCGTGGTGGCTGCGCTGGCGGCGCTCGGTTCGTTCGCGGTGCGCGGTGAGTTGTCGCGCCTGGCGATCCTCGTGTTCTTCGGCACTGGCACGGTGCTGTTGGTGACCAGCCGGCTGACACTGCGCGTGGTGCTGCGCATGCTGCGGCGGCGCGGCTTCAACCTGCGCCATGTACTCATCGTGGGTACGGGCGAACTGGTGCGGCAGTTACTCGACAAGATCCGTCGACATGGTGACTTCGGCCTGGTCGTGCACGGCCTGATCACGCCCGAGCCGGCGCTGGTGGGGACCATGCGCCACGGCCTGCCGGTGCTGGGGACGATCGACGATCTGGCACGCCTGAACGAGGAGTACGGCGCCGAGATCATCTACCTCGCGCTCGCGCGATCGGAGTGGCAAGCCGAGGAGGCGGTGCTGGGGCTGCTCGCCGACTCCACTGTTGCGGTGCGATTGGTTCCCGACTTATCCAGAGCCTACCGACTGAACGCCAGTGTGGAGGATTTCGATGGCATGCCGGTCGTGCTCGTCACGGAAAGCCCCGAGCAGGGCTGGAATGCGGTGGCCAAGCGCAGCTTTGATGCGATCGGCTCAGGGCTTGGCCTGTTGCTCGGCGCCCCCGTGGTGTTGGTGCTGGCGGCACTCATCAAACTGGATTCGCCCGGGCCAGTGTTTTACACGCAGGAACGCATCGGGCTCAATGGCCGGCGCTTTCGCATGATCAAGCTGCGCAGCATGCGCGTCGGAGCCGAGCGCGAGGGCGGGAACTGGACCACGACCGACGATCCTCGCCGCACGGCGTTGGGCACCACGCTGCGGCGATTGTCGCTCGATGAGCTTCCGCAACTGTGGAACGTGTTCGTCGGCGACATGAGTCTGGTGGGACCGCGGCCCGAGCAACCCGAGCACGTGGGACGCTTCCGTGCTTCGATCCCGCGCTACATGTTGCGCCACCATGTCCGCGCGGGCATGACGGGCTGGGCGCAGGTACATGGCCTGCGCGGCGACACGCCGTTGGAGGACCGCATCGAGTACGACCTGTACTACATCCAACATTGGTCGCTCGCGCTCGACATGCGCATCCTGATGCTCACCGTGGGCCGGGTGTTTCGCGACGCCAACGCGGTTTGAGTTTGGGCGCTACCGCCCGCCGAGCGCGCGGGCGTAGGCCTCGCGCGTGAGTGCTGCGGTCTTCTCCCACCGAAAGCCCGCCGCATGCGCAACGCCGCGCGCAACTCTTGCGGATCTGCCCCCAGCATCGGCGAGCAGTTCCTGAACCGCGTGAGCCCAGGCCTCGGGCCCACTCGGTGGCAGCAATCGCGCCGCTTCGCCCAACACCTCGGCCAGCGAACCCGCGTTGGATGAGAGCACCGGCGTGCCACACGCCATCGCCTCAAGCGGTGGCAGGCCGAAGCCCTCGCACAGCGAGGGCTGCACATAGAGCGCAGCGGAACCGTGCAACAGCCGCAGGTCCTCGTCCGTTCGCATGCCGGGGGCGAAGTAGACATCGGCGGTGACGCCCAACTCGCTTGCTTGGCGCGCGAGCAGATCGGAGTCATTCCAAGGTGCCCCCGACAGCACCAGAGGCGGCCGCTGCGTTGCATGCATGGTGCGCCAGGCCCGCAACAGCAACGCGAGATTCTTGTGGCGCTTGCGCGCGCCCACGTACAACACATAACCCTCGGGAAGGCCGGCGCGCACACGGAACGCTGCGGCTTGATGGCTCGGGACCGGCGTGAACACCTGTGAGACCCCCAGAGGGGTGACGAGCACTTTATCCGGGTGAACTCCGAGCCGTTCAACCACGTCGCCTTTGGTGAAGTCGGAATCCGTGCAGACCACGCGCGCGCGGCGCGCGGCCGTGCCGGCCATGGCACGCGCATACAGCCCAGCGCCCGGCGGATGGAACTGGGGGAAGCGCACATGGATCAGATCATGGATGGTGACCACGCTCGGGCCGGCCCAAGCCAGTGGCAGCGTGTAATGCGGCGCGTGCAACAGATCGGCACCCGCGGCACGCGCGGCGGCGGGAACCCGCCAGTGTTCCGCGAGCCCGTACTTGCCCGCGCGCACCGGGGACTCGCGCACAGGTGCGGGCCACGCCGTGTGTCCCACGTCGTGCGGGTCGAGTAATGCGACCAACCTTGGCGCATCGGGGGCGGCCGCCAATGCGCCGAGCACACCGCGGATATAAGTGCCGATACCGCCATCGGTGAGCTTGCGCGCATCCCAAGCAACCGTGATCATGGCAGGAACTCACGCAACTGCGCACGCACATGATCGTCATTGCGCACACCCGCTCGAGCCAGCGCCTGCAGCCGCATGGTGCGAAGTCGTTCGGGGTCGGCGGCCAACTCCCGCAACCGCTCTGCGAACTCGGCCTCGTTCGTGCAAAAGTACCCATTCACGCCCTGCTCGATCAACTCATCGGTCTGCCCCACTCGCGTGGTGAGCACCACGCAACCGCGCCGCATCGCATCCATGAGCGGCAAGGGACCGCCCTCCTGCGAGGAGGTGCACACATAGCAGTTGTAGCGGTCGAGCTGTCGGACATACTCGGGCTCCGGCATGACAGCGCCCCCGAGCACCGCATCGCAGCGATCCAGCGTTCCCGCCAGGTCCGCCTGCAGCGCGCGGAAGAGCGGCAGGTTCTTACGCGGGTAATCCTGCGCGCGCGTGACCACGCGCAGCGGCTCGAGCGCGATCGCGCCCGCCTCCCGCAGAGGCAACAATGAGCGCGTGCTGACCTGCACGGCGTTGTGCCCCAGCTTGGCCAGCGCCTCGCGCATCTCGTTCGAGGTGACGGCCAAGCGTTGGAATCGACGCAGGTGCGCGGCTCGGGCGGGGGTACGCTTCCAGTCGGCGACTTCTGGGAACAGCTCACTCGGATCCTGTACCACCGCCGCGAATCGCTCCGGCGTGTGATTGCGCCAGCGCCACCACGCCAGTGGGCGACGCCTGAGGCTCTCGAGCAACATGCGCCCCGAGTAGCGCATCGTGCTGTAGCCCCAGACCACATGGTCGTACGCCTCGGGATCCTCGTGCTCGTGTTGCCCGAATCGCATCAGCGTGAAGTCATGCGTATCGTGCACCAGTGCCGCCCAGTCGCGCCCCACATTGTGGATCGCCCAGTCCGGCACGTTGTACAGGTACAGCACGCGCCGGCGGCCCGTGCCCCCTGACAATCGGCTCATGCCGGCTCGACCGGCCGCGTCGCCGAGGCGCAGAGCGCCGGCGTCAACACGCTTGGGACCGGGAGTTCGTAGCCCTTGTAGATCACGCGTTGCACCTGCCGCGCGCCGGCGCGGAAGAGATTCGCGAGCACACCCTTGATGCTGCGCGTCGGAATCCGTTCCTCGAAGCACTCCACCTGGGCGAATTTGGCATTCGTGTAGCCAAGGTCGCGGCGCAACAACTCCAGCAGCGGACCATAGCCCGGGCCGATCTCGAGCATGCGCGCGGCATGATCGGCCGGCGCGACAGGTAGTCCGCGAACTCCGGGTGCTCAACCGACATGGGCCACCGTTCTTTCGCGCGCCGCGATCGTGCGGGCCACAAGGGCGAGTTGCAGGAGCGAGTTGAAACCTTCCCCGATCAATCCGGCCCAAGCCACGCCCGGCCCGCCGAACCTTGGCACCAATACCACGAGCAGGCCATAGGTCAGCAATAGGTTCCAGAGCGCGAAGCCCGTCAACAGGCGGAACCGTCCTGCGCCCTGCAGGATCCCTGCGAGCGTTGCGTTCAGCGTTCGGAACACCAGCGCTCCCGCAAGGATCCGCAGAATCGGGGTGGCGCTCGCATAGGCCGGCAGCCAGCGCGCCACCAGGGGCGGGGCGAGCAGTCCCAATGCAAGCGCAGTGGCAACGCCATAGCCGAGCGTGGAAGCGACATAGCGCGCCGCGAGCGGCCCGAGTGCGGCATGCTTCGGCGCGTGGAACATCGCCGAGAAGCGGCTGAACACCGACAACCCGAAGGCCGCCGCCGCAATCTGGAACGGCTCCGTCATGCGAAACGCAATGCCGTAGTACCCGACCGCGGTCTCACCCAGGCGACTCGATAGGACCAATACGTCCATGCGCGAGTAGATCATGATGACGATGGCGGTGATCGCGATGGGCACGCTGCGGCGGAGCAAAGGCGCGACTTCGCCGAACGCGAATGTCGGACGGCCGAGCAGGCCCTCCTGGCGCAACGCGAGCAACAGGGCGAGTCCGGTGGCCGCCTCGATGACCGGGAAACACAGCACCTGCGTCACCAGGCCGGGGATGCGCGGCAATAGCAGGACCGCCGTCAGCGTGAGTGCGAGGTTGAGCCACAGCACGCGGGGCAGCACGCGCAACACGCGCAGTCGTCCTTGGAAGTAATCGAGCGAGAAGTTGGTGAGCAGCGCGGTCAGGATGCTGAGCCCGAGCACCAGCCCCAACTCTGCTTGCGGGCGCGAGCGCGTGAGCACGAAGTAGCCGGCCAAGGCCGCATACACCCCCACGCCGGACATCACCTTTGCGGCCGCAAGCGACGCGGCGAAGGTCGCGCGCTGCGCACCGTCCTGTGCGAGCGCGTATTCGCGGATGGCCAGCGTATCCATCCCAAAGTCCGAGAGCACCTTGGCGATCTCGACAAGCGAAAGTGCGAACACGACCAGACCGAACTCGGCGGGCAAGACCAGGCGGGCGAGCACGAACAACAGCACGAGCCGCGCCCCCAGGTTGGTGGCGCGAAGCGCGATGAGCGCCACGCTGTTCGCCAACACCGGCCGGGCGAACAGCGCGCGCAAAGGCGCGGGAAGTT
>JBDSKE010000107.1:0-5616 GCA_039917105.1 Candidatus Eiseniibacteriota bacterium
CGCTGGGTTCATGGAGCGCAAACGCCACGAAGCGCGCGGCAGGACAGCACGGGCGCGGAAGCAAGCCGCAGAAAAAGCCCCGGCCAGTGATGCGACTGGCACTGCATAGGCGTGGAGCGAGCCAAGCGGGGCGCGGCGATGTGGGACAGCGTGACGCTCGCCGCCTCATCCCCTATCCTGCCGCCTCGATGACTCGCCCCCGACAACTCCCGAACGGTGCTGCTGCATCCATCCAGGCCGCGCTGCCCGAGGGCGCAGTCCTGCCCTCGGCACTGACGCTTCTCGCCGGGCACTTGGATGCATTCGTCGATGGCATGTCGCTGGCTGAGCGCACGGATGGGCTTGTCTCACTCGCGGTCTGGATCCGCGAGCGCGATCGTTCGGTGCCACTTCCCGACGGCGCTATGCTTGGCCCGGGCGAGTCCAACCCGGGGCTGCGCCGGCTCGCATGCCTCATCCGACTCCTCGAGATCTCGCCCCCGTTGCGGGATGCCGTTCGTCACGCCATGGGGGAGCTACTCGCGGCTACTGAAGCCGCGGCAGCGCTGGCGGACACAGGTGTGGACCATGACCGGGGTTTCTTCGGCGAACTCACGCGCCGGATGGTGGCACGCGTGCTGCCCGCGCCGCGTGAAGCACACGAACTCGGGCCGTTGCTGTCTCGCATGTTCCCGGTCGACAGTGATGTCACTTTCATCCGCAAGTTGCCAGCTGCTTGGTTCGAGCGGCTCGCAACGGCATTGGCTCCGTTTGAAAATGACAGGCCATGGGCCCTACTCGAGGAAGGTGCCTTCGACGCGAACGCCTTGTTGGCAGCTCGCGTGGAGGCGGGCGCTTTGTCGCCACGACTCTGGGGACTTTCGCCGACCCACGAGGTGCGTCACTCCCCGTTCTTCGCGTTGGCTGAGCGACTGCGCGAGGAAGAGCGCAGACCCGATGGCCAGGCACTCGTCAAGGCGCGGCTCGCTGTCTGCCGACGGGAACTATGGGCGATGGCACAACAGCTCGAAGAGACCGGGGTCACCATCGGCCGTGTGCATGCATTGGAAGTACTCGGGCGTTCCCTGGATCGCCTGGAAGCCTTGCAATCATTGCGAACGGCCCCGGATGAGACACGAACCGGATCCGCCCAACAACTACTCGCCACGGTGATCAACGCGCAGATCGAGTGCCGAGGCATACGACGCCTGGCGAGCGACAACTTGCGCCTATTGGCGCGCCGCATCGTGGAGGGCCACGGGCGCACCGGCGAACATTACATCGCGCGAACGCGTGGCGAGTATGTGGGCATGTGGAAGGCCGCCTTGGGCGGCGGGCTGATCACCGTGGCCACGGCGGCCCTCAAACTTGAAATCGCCCTGCTCGGTCTGGCTGCGATGCCCGAGGGCATTCTGTCGAGCCTCAACTTTTCCATCAGCTTCCTCCTGATGCTGAGCATGCATCTGGTTCTGGCGACCAAGCAACCCTCGATGACAGCGGCCACGCTCGCGACCATCGTGCGCACGGCATCTGGACCGCAGCGTCTCGACCTGCTGGCCGATCAGGTGGCGGCCACGGTTCGCACCCAGCTCGCGGCGGCGATGGGCAATGTCCTTGCGGTGAGCGCAGGCGCACTGGCATTGGACCTTGGACTGAAGAGCCTCACCGGTCACTCGCTGCTCGACGCCAAGAAGGCCGAGCATGTGGTGCATTCTTTTCACCCGCTGCTGACGGGCACGATCCCCTATGCCGCACTGACTGGAGTGATTCTCTGGGCTTCGGGGCTGATCGGTGGTTGGTTCGAGAACTGGTCGATCGCGAATCGCATACCCGAGGTCATCGCACAGCACCCGCTGGGCGAGCGCCTGGGCCGCGAGCGGTTGCAACGCTGGGGCGGTTCGTTCGGGCGCAACGCCTCTGCCTGGGGTGGCAGTGTCGCGTTGGGATTCCTGTTGGGGCTCACGCCTGCGTTCGGCAAGTTCATGGGCCTCCCGATCGATGTGCGTCACGTGACGCTTTCGAGCGGCATGCTGACGTTCGCAGCATCGACACTGGCGGGTCAGCCTGGACTTGCGGGCGAAGTGGCATGGGCCGTGGCCGGCATCGTATTGATCTTCGCGCTCAATCTTGGGGTCAGCTTCGTGCTGGCGCTGGTGCTGGCATTGCGCGCGCAGGACGTTCCGCAGGCCGAGGCTTGGCGGCTCGCGCGCAAGCTCATGGGCCGATTCGTGCGCGCGCCGTGGGCCTTCATCGGGCCGCCCGCGAGGGCTTGAAGGGCGACGCGATCTCAGCGGCGCTTGGGCACCACTGCGGGCACTTGTTGGTCGGCCACCATGCGATTGAAGCGCTCCATCCCTTGGCCCATCTCGCCCCGCAGCTTGCCCAGCTGCGCGTCGATCCTTGCAACGAGATCGTCGTAGACGGTGTAACTCGCCGCCGTTGGCTTGGCGTCAGCACTGGAGACGGTCGAACCCAGAATGGCTAGTTTGTTGTTGAGTCGAATCGGGAAATTGAGCGGGTCCTGGCCACTTTTCGATTTGGTCTGGTAGAGCGTCTCTTCGATGGCCGTCAGGCGCTTCTTGAAGGTCCGCGCAGAATCCTCAAGGGCTCCCAGCTTGCCGGCCCGCTTGGCGCGAGCGACCACGGCGTCAAGTTGTTCGCGCACGTCGCGGATGTCCAGAGTCGCGTCATGTGTCTGCGTGAGCTTGTCGCGGATTTTAAGGAGCAACGCATACTGTTCGGCGAACTCAGCGTCCGTGGTGGTAAGCCGGGGGTCCTTCGATACCATGAAGTCCTTGGCGTACGTCTCGGTACCGATCTTGAGACGCACGGTGTAACGACCTGGCACCACGAGCGGCCCCTCGAGTCCTCCGCCCCAGTTGATCAGCCCCTCGAAGCGCGAAGCATCGGCCGCTCGCAGGTCCCATACGAACGAATTCACGCCAGCCTTGGCCGTCACCTTGGGGCCGGTCTGCGGTTCGTCCTTGCGTGTCGTATCGGTCGCGACTTCGCCCTTGCGATCATAGCGCCGCAGCACGGTGCCGTTGGCCCCCAGGAACTCGAGCGAGACCTTGACGGAATCCGGCCGCGCCTTCGCCAGTTGGTAACGCACGAGCACGCCGCTCGAAGGATTGCGGCCCGCGTCGCTCCGCGGCCCGCCTCCGCCGGCCATGCGCACGGCGGTTCTTGGCGTGAACAGGTACACGGCTCCAGAAGGCGTGCCCGCCGCGATCGTCCGCAGCGGCGTGATGTCATCCATTACCCAGAACGCCCGTCCCTGGGTCGAGATGACCAAGTCATCGTCCTTCACCGCGATGTCGGTCACGGGCACGACAGGGAGGTTGCGCTGCAACTTCTGCCATGCGCCGCCATCGTTGAATGACACCCAGGCACCAGTTTCGGTGCCCGCATACAACAATCCCTTGCGCATGGGGTCTTCGCGCACCACACGCACGAAACCATCATCGGGGAAACCATTCACGATGCGTTTCCAATTGCGGCCGAAGTCATGTGTCACATAGGCGTAGGGCCTGAGATCACCGAGCTTGTATCGCACCGCTGCGATATACGCCGTGCCTGGGGCATGAGGTGAAGCTTCGATCTGATTGATCTGGCTCCACCGGGGCAGGTCCCTGGGCGTCACATCGATCTACTTGCCGCCGTCATCGAGCGTCACCTGGATGCGGCCGTCGTCCGTGCCCGCCCAGATCACCCCTTTCTGCTTGGGGGATTCGGCCACCGTGAAGATCGTGCAGTAGTACTCGACGCTGGTGTTGTCCTTGGTGATCGGGCCACCCGAGGGGCCGAGCTTGGTGGGATCGTTGCGGGTCAGGTCCGGGCTGATCGCTTGCCAAGTCTGGCCTTCGTCGCGAGTGCGGAACAGGTGTTGGGAAGCGGCGTAAAGCGTGCTGGGTGAATGCGGCGAGAAGACAATCGGAAATGTCCACTGGAACCGCTGCTTGGCGCCCTCGGCGCCTGAACCCATCGGGTTGTCGGGATACGCGTTGATGTCGCGTTGCTGCAGGGTGCGGCGATCCGTGCGCGTCAGGTACCCATCGTACGAGCCCGCGTAAACGATGTCTGGGTTCATGGGATCGGGTGCGATGTATCCGCTCTCGCCGCCACCCACATCGAACCAATCCTCGCGCTCGATCCCATACCCTGTGGTGCGATGCGGAATGCTGACGCTGCTGTTGTCCTGCTGCGAACCCAGTACTCGGTAAGGAAAGCTGTTGTCGGTGACGACATGATAGAACTGCGCAGTCGGCTGATTGTTCTGCGAGCTCCATGATTGGCCGCCGTCCACCGACACGCACGCCCCTCCATCGTTCCCGTTGATCAAGCGTTGCGGGTCGTCTGGATCGATCCACAGGTCGTGATGGTCCCCGTGCATGCCCCCCAGCGTGCGAAACGTGCGACCGCCGTCCTTGGACACCTGCATCTGCACGTTGAGGACATAGACCTTGTCCGCATCTTTGGGATCCGCGTAGATACGGCTGAAGTACCACGCACGCTGGCGAATGCTGCGGTTGTCACTCACGCGCGTCCAGGTGCGTCCGGCATCGTCCGAGCGGAACAACCCGCCGTCCTCTGCCTCGATCATGGCGAATACACGCTGTGGATTCGCACCCGAGACGCTCACACAGACTTTGCCCAACATGCCCTTGGGCAGCCCGCTCTCGGTATTGGTCGTGTCGGTCAGGCATTTCCAGGTGTCGCCGCCGTTGGTCGACTTCCACAGACCCGAGCCCGCGCCACCGCTTTCCATGGTCCATGGCTTTCGGCGGACGCGCCACGTGCCCGCGTAGAGGATGCGAGGGTTGGTGGGGTCCAGCGCCAGATCACTCGCGCCGACGTTGTCATTCACGAAGAGAACGCGCTCCCAATGCCGTCCCCCGTCCTTCGATCGATACACGCCACGCTCGGGACTCGGCGCGAATAAGTTGCCCAGTGCCGCCACATAGACCAGTTCAGGATTGGTCGGATGCACACGCACGCGGCTCACTTGGCGCGTGGCCTCGAGCCCCATGCGCTCCCACGAATGGCCGGCATCGAGCGAGCGATACAATCCGTCCCCATGCGAGACATTGCCACGCACGGTCTCTTCGCCCATGCCCACATAGATCACATTCGGATCCGAAGCCGCGACGCCGATCGCGCCGACCGAACCCGTGCCGAACGTGGAGTCGCTCAGGCTCTGCCACGAACCGCCAGCGTCGGTGCTGCGCCAGACGCCTCCCCCGGTCGAACCCATATAGAAGAGGCGCGGTTGCCCCGCCACTCCGGTCACTGCGCCGGAGCGGCCCCCGCGGAAGGGTCCGATCAGTCGCCACTCGAGCCCGCCAAGCAACACAGGGTCGACGGCGGGCTTGGGCTGGACGACACGGGCCGGAGCAGAATGGGCGGCCGGCGCGAGGATCGCCGCCAGTGGCATGAGCGCCACGCATGCGGCGGCGCGGGCAAGGGCGCGGAAACGGAACGACATGGCAGGACACCTCATCATGAGGGAAGCAAGGGTCGGGCGTTCGGCTTGCGAGCCCACTCCGGCACGGAACCGCGGGCTGCAGTGTAATGCCCGGGGCGCTCGTGCGTCTCTCATGTTGGAGCGTCGGGATGCCCGGCGCGGCCAACACCCCA
>JBDSKE010000108.1:0-5824 GCA_039917105.1 Candidatus Eiseniibacteriota bacterium
TCGCCTCGTCGTGCGGCTTCCACCTGACCCAGCCGCCGGGCATCCCGGACTCCCATGATCGTGTCTTCCATAGGGGTGACAGAATCACTGCGGAGTCAGGGGGTGTCACTTTCACTGCGGAGGCACAAGTCATCAGCGTGACCGCCCCGTGCTCATCAGTTTGCGCTAGAGTTCCACGATGTCGCTCATCCCCGGCACTCGCCTCGGCACGTACGAAATCACCGCGCTGCTCGGCGCCGGCGGGATGGGCGAGGTCTACCGCGCCAGGGACCTGCGGCTCGGCCGGGAGATCGCCCTCAAGGTGCTGCATGCCGACGTGGCCGCGAACGCCGAGCGGCTCGCGCGATTCGAGCGCGAAGCCCGTACGGTGGCGGGGCTCAACCACCCCAACATCGTTACCCTCCACTCCGTCGAGGACGACGGCGACGTCCGTTTCCTCACCATGGAGCTGGTCGAGGGCCAGAGCCTCGGCCAGGCACTCGCACCCGAAGGGATGCCCGTGATGCGCGTCATCGACCTGGGCATTGCGTTGGCCGATGCGCTGGCCGCGGCGCACGAAAGGGGCGTGGTGCACCGGGACCTCAAGCCTGCTAACGTCATGCTCACGAAGGACGGGCGGGTCAAGGTACTGGACTTCGGGCTCGCCAAGCTCGCAGTCCCCGGTTCGGACACCAGTATGTCCGCAGCCATCACGATCTCGGCGCCGCTTTCGCGCGAGGGGCAGGTAGTCGGCAGCGTGCCATACATGGCGCCTGAGCAGGTGCGCGGCGAAGCGGTGGACGCGCGCGCCGACGTATTCGCGCTCGGCATTGTGTTGTACGAGTTGGCCAGCGGCCGGCGGCCGTTCACAGGCGCGACCCAGGCCGACATTGGTTCCGCGATTCTGCGCGACACGCCGGCGCCGCTCGGCAGCGTGCGCGCCGACGTACCCCGCGATCTCGAACGCGTCGTCGGCCAGTGCCTCGAGAAGGACCCGCGCGCGCGCGTCCAGGCCGCGCTCGACGTCTCGAATGCGCTCCGCCGACTGCGCCAGGCGCTGGAGCGGGGCGAAGCGAGCATGATCGCACGGCGCACTTCGCCCGTCGCATCGATCGCCGTGCTGCCGTTCGTGAACCGCAGCGCCAGCGCCGACGACGAGTACTTCTCCGACGGTCTGGCCGACGAGCTGCTCAATGTCCTCGCGCGAATCAAGGGGCTGCGCGTGACCGCGCGCACCTCTTCCTTCCACTTCAAGGGTAAGGACACCACGATCCGGGATATCGGCCGCGTGCTCGACGTGGCCACGATTCTGGAAGGCAGCGTGCGGAAGGCCGGAAACCGCGTGCGGATCAGCGTTCAGCTGGTGAGCGTGGCGGACAGTTCACACCTTTGGTCAGAGACCTACGACCGATTGTTCGACGATATCTTCGCGGTGCAGGACGAGATCGCCCAGTCGGTGGTGAAGGAGCTTCGCACGACGCTGCTGGGCGAGGCGGCCGACGCGAACGCCAGCGGCGAGGCGAAGGCGCAGGTGGCGGAGGCTGCGAAGGGTCGGGGCACCGATCCCGAAGCTCACCGCCTCGTGCTGCTGGCGCGGCATCTGATCGGTCGCATGACTTCCGAGGATACGGCGCGGGCGATCGAATACTTGAAGGAGGCGCTGGCGCGAGATCCAAAGTACGCGCTCGCGTGGGCCGATCTCGGCTGGGCCTATTCGAGCCAGGCGGATCGCTATTGGGTTCCATTCGAGGAGGGCTACGCGCGATCGCGAGAGGCGGTGGAGCGTGCGCTCGCACTGGATCCGAACCTGCCGGATGCGCACTCGCGGTTGGGGTGGATTCGGATCACGCATGACTGGGACTTTCGCGGCGCCGGGGAATCGCTGGCCCGCGCGCTCGCGCTCGCGCCGGGAAGCACGGAGACGCTTCGTCGTTCGGGGGTGCTGGCCATGGTGATGGGTCGGTGCGAGGAGGCGGAGGAGTTGTGCCGTAGAGCGTTGGAGCAGGACCCCCTGAGCGCCGCGGCCTACAGCAATCTTGGCATCCTCCTGCAGGCCACAGGGCGTCCCACCGACGCGGAGGTCGCGTTCCGAAAGGCGCTGGAGTTGACGCCGCAGCGGTTCGCAACACGCGCGCACCTTTCACTCGTGCTGTCACTACCCGACCGCGCGGAGGAAGCGCTGGCGTGGGCAATGCAGGAGCCGGAAGAGGCGTTGCGTCTCTGGGCGCTCGCGATCATGCACCATGCGATGGGTCGCGGCGCCGAGTCCGAGGCGGCACTGCGGGAGCTTGGCAAGAAGTACGCGGAGGACTCGGCATTCCAGATGGCGGAAGTCTTTGCAGAACGCGGAGAACTCGATGAGGCGTTCGAATCGCTCGAGCGAGCGTATGCAGCGCGTGATGGCGGGATCTACCAGCTTCTGACCAGCCCGCACCTGCGGTCGTTGTACGGCGACGCCCGCTGGGACTCGATTCTGAGCAAGGTAGGGCTGAACGAGGCCCCGAACCGGCTTTAGCAGCACTCGCTACCTGACGCTCAGGCTTGGTACGGGCACCGCTCCATCGACCGTGCGGAAAGAAATAGTCGCTCACGTCCACGCTCATTCAGCGTTGACCGACGTCCGGAGCAACAGCCCTGTTAGTCGAGCAAGACCACCCTTCGTCCCGCCGTGAATCCCCCCGCTCGGACCTCGATGAAATAGATTCCGGGCGGCACGCGCCGATGTAAGTCGTTTCGGCCGTCCCATTCCAAGGTGCGATGCCCCGCGGGGAGCTCGCCTTCAGGAGGCAGTGACCGGACCCGACGGCCCATGGAGTCGAAGATCTGGGCCGACACGCTGGTCCTTGATGGGAGATCGAGGGCTATCCGTACGGTCTCGCCGCGCACGGGATCGGGATAGGGCGCGGCCAGCCGTAGGCCGGTAGCCGTCGGCGAGCCGGGGACTCCCGCCACGGCTCCCGAGGCATATGCGCGGGAGACGTAGATGTCGCTGGACTCCGCGCGGAAGTCGTACCAGGCGACGACCACGCCGCCCGCGCCGTCGGCGGCGACGACGGGAGCGTCCTGGTCGTTGGCCGCCCCGCACAACGCCGCGCCATCCACGGGCCACATCGGATCCACCGCTCCGGAGCCGAGAACGTGCTGGGCGAAAACGTCGTAGTTGGTACCGTTGCGCAGGTCCTGCCACGCGCCAATGACGCCGCCGCTCCCGTCGGCGACGATCTGGACGAGGACCTGGTTGTTCGTGGCCGTGCACAGGCCGCGTCCATCGACGGGCCAAACCGGGTCCACCGCGCCGGAAGCCTTGATATGCTGGGCGTAGATATCGAACCCAACCCCGCGCGAATCCTGCCATGCGACGATCGCGCCGCCGGTGCCATCCGCCACGATCTGAGGCAGGCGCTGGTGATTGGTCGCGGTGCACACCGCGCGGCCGTTCGCCGGCCAGCCGGGATCCACGGATCCCGAGGCCAGCACGTGCTGGGCGTAGATGTCGGAATCGACGCCGCCGCGGAAGTCGTGCCAGGTGACTATAGCGCCCCCGGTGCCATCGGCCACGAGGGCCGGAGATATCTGCAAGAGGGATGCCGTGCACACCGCGCGGCCGTCCGTCGGCCATGCCGGGTCGACCGCGCCGGAAGAGAGCACGTGCTGAGCGTAGATGTCGTACTCGGAGCCACTTCGGTAGTCAGCCCATACGACGATGGCGCCACCCGCACCGTCTCGTGCGATCCGCGGCAATTCTTGGCTGTTCGTCGCCGTGCACAGGGCACGGCCGTCCAAGGGCCAAGCGGGATCGACGACGCCCGAAGCCAGGACGTGCTGCGCGTAGATGTCGTAGTTAGGGGCTCCGGCGCGGACGTCTAGCCAGGTGACGATCGCCCCGCCAGAGCCGTCGCTCACGATCTGAGGAAAGGCCTGATCGCCGAGCGCGGTGCATAGCGCGCGCCCATCCGCCGGCCAGGCGGGATCCACGGCGCCCGAGGCAAGCACGCGCTGCGCGTAGATGTTGTAGTTGCCCGCGGCGCGGATGTCCTGCCAAGTGACAATCGCTCCGCCGCTGCCGTCGCTGGCGATCTCGGGATTGCTCTGCTCATTGGGCGCGGTACAAATGGCCCGACCGTCCGCCGGCCATGCGGGATCGGCCGCCCCAGAAGCGAGCACGTGTTGGGCATAGATGTCCTCGGCCACGACCTCGCGCAGGTCTAGCCAGGTGACGATGGCGCCTCCGGCGCCGTCCGAAATGATCCTGGGATAGGCTTGGGTGCTCGCGGCGGTGCACAGCGGTGCGCCGTTGACCCGCCACTGGGCCCAGGCGCTGGGGACGGAAGCAGTAGTGAGGAGAGATGGAAGCAGGGCAAGATGAAGCAGCACGGAATACCGGCGCACGGCGGCCTCCTCGGGATAACATGAGATGCCCGGCACCGACGCACCAGGCGCCCTAGCATAGTCCCTTCTCTGACCTACAACGCTATAGGAAGGCGCCCTCATGAAGGCCGCGCAAGCCGCCTACGTTCACCGGGACGACATGTCGCCGCGAGCGGATACACGGGCGCCTAGAACTCGTCTAAACGCGCAAAGGCCGCCCGGGATCTTCCTGTGCCGCGTGCAAGCCGGCGCTGACAGCGCAACCACGAGTGTCCTGCGCGTGCAGCGATCGTCGCGCGCCGCCGGGCCGGGCGCGTTGGTGGTACGTCACCCACATGCCTCGCCACGTTCGATCACGATTTTCGCCCACCGGCCGCAGCGGGGTGGCTCTGTCGATCGAACCTCGGCCGCCCAGGACCATCCGGGTGATCTTTCGGTCGCAGTTGTAGCCTGCCTATAACAAGCTAACCTTCTCCATCCATGCTAGATCCTGCCTATCATATGGCTTCGATTCCGGCCCATGCGCAAGGGAGCGAGCACTCGCCGCTGCCGCCTGATTCGGCGCTCGACCTGAGCGGAAAACTGCAGGGTGACCTCTCGGCGGCAACCCTCGCGTTGGGGCGGCTCGACGGGTCTGTCCTGACGCTGCCCAACCCGAACCTCTTTGTGTTCATGTACGTGCGCAAGGAGGCCGTGCTTTCGAGCCAGATCGAGGGCACGCAGAGTTCGCTGCAGGACTTGCTCGCCGCGGAAGCGAAGCTCTTCGACCCGAGCCTGCCTCGCGACGTGGACGAAGTCGTCAATTACGTTAGGGCGATGAACCGCGGGCTGGAGCGACTCGCCGACCTGCCTGTGTCGGTGCGCCTGATCCGCGAGATCCACACGGAACTGATGCAAGGCGTCCGTGGGGGACGGTTGCAACCAGGCGAGATGCGGACGAGCCAGAACTGGATCGGCGCGGCGGGAGGCAACTTGAGCAACGCGAGTTTTGTGCCGCCACCGCACCAGGTCGTGCCGGAGGTGCTGAGCGACTTGGAGAAGTTCCTGCACAAGGAAGGCGACCTGCCGCCGCTCGTGAAGATCGCGCTCGTGCATGCGCAGTTCGAGACTATCCATCCATTCCTCGATGGCAATGGACGCGTCGGCCGGCTGCTCATCACGTTCCTGCTCACGCAGCGCGGCGTGCTGCACAAGCCCGTGCTCTACCTTTCGCACTACTTCAAGCAGAACAGGCAGGAGTACTACGAGCGCCTCCAAGCGGTGCGGGACCGTGGTGAGTGGGAGGAATGGATCTCGTTCTTCCTTCGCGGTGTGGTTCAAGTGGCGGCCGAGGCCGCCGAGACGGCCCGCCGCATCCTGCATTTGCGCGAACATCACCGCGCGACGATCACTGCGCAGCTAGGCCGCGCGGCAGGGAACGGGCACAAGGTGCTGGAGTCGCTGTTCGACCGGCCCATCGTCAGCGTGAAGGACGTCC
>JBDSKE010000109.1:0-15997 GCA_039917105.1 Candidatus Eiseniibacteriota bacterium
TCTCCTTTGCAGCGGCAGGAAGCGTCCAAGTCGACGGGGCTCCCTGTCCTCGACCGTCAGGATCTGCTCCGCGAACAGACGGCGTTGGGATTGCTGTCCGTCACAGAGCGTCGCACCAGGGGCCGCAGGTCCAGAAGCGTTGCCAATGGCGAACCGCCTCCGGTGCCGCGGAGCGAGGTGAGAGAAGTATCGAAGCTTCGAGCGAAGATCTCCGGAAACACCTTCGAGTCGGTGTCTGGAGAAGTGAGCGCCGGCTGAGTGCCGTGCCTCAAGACGACTCGGTGGAGGAACGCGTGATCAACGACACATCGGTCAGCACCAACGGAGCGTTGCCCACAAGCAAGGTTGTTCACTGCGTTCGCCATGACGGGTCCGCGCAGTCTTACTACGTCTATGTGCCGCGCTCGGGTGGCGCGGGAGCGCCATTGTTGGTTGTCGTTCACGGGATTTCGCGCAATGCTCAGGCTCAAGCGAACGCTTTCACGGAGTTTTGCGAACAAGTCGGCGCGGTGATGGCGGTCCCGGTGTTCGGTGTCGAGGCGCGGGACTACCAGAGGCTGGGACGCTCAGGCCGCGGGCCGCGTGCGGACGCCGCGCTCGATGCGGTCGTCGAGGAAGTCGCGATGCGGACCGGTTGCAGGGCATCCTCCTTCAACCTGTTCGGCTTCTCGGGCGGGGCGCAGTTCGCCCACCGTTACGCCCTCGCCCATCCGCATCGGGTCAATCGATGCGTGGTGGTAGGATCAGGCTGGTACACGTTCCCCAATCCGCGCGCGAGGTTCCCTTACGGCATTCGCAGAAGTCCCGAGCTGCCCGGTGTGCGCTTCGATCCACAAGAGTTCCTGCATGTACCGATCACGGTGATGGTCGGCGAGCGCGACGTGGAGACCAAGAGTCTCCGCGACACGCCGCGAGTCAACCGGCAGCAGGGCAAGACGCGGCTCGAGCGTGCCCACCGCTGGGTCGAAGCAATGCGCGAAGCGGCCCAGAAAGCCGGGTTGGAACCACTTGTCACGCTGGAGACGATTCCCGATGGCGATCATGATTTCGGGACTCTCATGAACTCGGGAAACCTGGGCCAGCGCGCATTCTCGCGATTGTTCGATGTTCCCGCGCGCGAAACCACTGGGAGCTCGCAGAATGGTGCATGAGCGCCGCGCGCTCCCATGGGCGCGACGGCAGCTACTGTGGATCGCGCTGGCCGCGGCACTCGCTCCGAGTGCTGCATGGGTCGAGGCTTCGACCGGCTCGACGGCGTCGACCTTAGGCGACGTCGAGCTCGAGTCGTCGCGCGGCCGGATCCTGCACCGCGCGTTACGCGCCGATCCGCAGCAGGAATACCTCCTGTACGTGCCGCATGGAGCCGGGCGCGGTGCGCCGATTCTGGTCACAGTGCATGGCATCTCCCGCAACGTCGAGGAGCACGCCAAGCTGTTTGCGCCATATGCGGAGCAGCACGACGTCGTGCTGGTCGCTCCGTCCTTCACCAGCGAACGCAACGAGGGCTACCAGCGTTTGACCAATGAAGGCGTCGGCAAGCGCGCCGACCGCGCTCTGGAGGCGATCGTGGCCGAGGTGGCGGCGTCGACCGGCGCCGACGGCCGGAAATTCCGACTGTTTGGATTCTCGGGCGGGGCGCAATTCGCCCACCGCTACACACTCGCACACCCCGAGCGGGTCATCAGCGCCGCGATCGGTGCGGCAGGTTGGTACACGTTCCCTGACCCACGAACGCCGTATCCGTATGGACTCGGCCCTAGTGCCGATCGTTCCGATCTGCGTTTCGATCCCGAGCGCTTCCTGCGAGTCCCCATTGTCGTGTTCGTCGGCAAGGAAGACACTGCAGGGGGTGAAAGCCTGAGGCGCAACCCCCAACTCAATCGCCAGCAGGGAACGACGCGACTGGCGCGCGCGCGTCGCTGGGTGGCGGAGATGAATCGAGCTGCGCGGAGCCGCGGACTTCCGCCGCCCGCTTCCTGCCAGGAAGTCGCAGGCATCGAACACTCGTTTGGACAATTCATGAAAGAAGGCGGACTTGGCGAGCGCGTCTTTGCCGCGCTGTTCGCAACCCCGTCTTCCCTGGGAGCAAGCCGATGAGCGTCGAACAGGGCCCCGGACAGATTACTCCGCTCCCGTTGGAATCGCCGCCGGATCCCAAACGCGAGCGTCGGCGCCTGCGCCGGATGGGCAACAAAGGCAAGAATCGCGAACGCGAGGCCAAGCAGGCGCGCAAGCGACTCATCGGCCGCTTCGTGGCAATCGTGATCGTGCTGGGCATTGCCGCCATCGCCATGGTGCCGCTCAAACTCTGGAGCAGCTATTCGGCGACCTACATTACCTCACGCAACGCCACGGTGAAGGGATCGATCACCCATGTCGGGTCGCACATCAACGGCGTGCTCGCGAGCGTCGAGGTGGAAGCGGGGCAGAGCGTCGAGCCCGGCCAAGTGGTTGCCCGTTTCGAGGACCACCAGCTCCAGGCAAATCTGTTGAGGGCCAAGTCTCGCCTCAATGAGGCGGTGGCCCATTCGATGTCGGCACAAACGCGAATCGATGCGGCGCAGACCCAGAGCGCCGAGGCCAGAGTGCGTTATCAGCAGCGACTTCCACTGGCCGCGACCGGCGCCATTTCGGGCGACGAGATGCGAGCCTTGGAGACGCGTATGCACGCCGCGGAAGCCATGGAGCTGACCGCGATCGCCGATCACGGCGCTACCGGAGCCGAAGTTCAGACGGCGCAAGCGGAGATCGCTCTCGCGCAGGCCAATCTCGGCGTCTCGGTGATCCGCGCTCCAGCCGCAGGACGGGTCGTGCGTCGCATCAGCGAACCGGGGGCTTCGGTGGTCGTCGGACAGCCCGTCGTCGACATCCTGATCGGCAAGGAGGTCTGGGTCGAGGCGTGGATCGATCAGGCCAATCTGTCGCAGGTCGCGGTCGGCAATGACGTGACGGTCACCGTGACTTCGTTCCCCGGTCGCACGTTTCGCGGCAAAGTCGCATCGATAGGAGTCTCGACCGACTTCGAGCTGCCCGAGTCCGCGGTGCCGCAATCGCGCAAGGAGCGCATGCGGTCGACGCCGGTCGTGCCGGTGCGCGTTCGGCTCGAAGAGGACGAAGGGCTGATGCCCGGACTGTCTGCCGAGGTTGCCATTCAGAGAACCGGCGCCAAGGCGACGGCGGCGAAGACCAGCGCCACGAAGGCGGCGGCGGCGAGCCGGATGGACACGAAATGAATGCGAGCACGGCGGTCCGCAACCGTTCCCCGGCCGCAATCGGAACGCAGGCACGCGAACGACAGAGCCTGTCCGGCTTCGAGCTGGCGATCCTGATCGTCCTCGCCGTGCTGCCGCTGCTCTCGATCGGACTTCGGGTCCTGGCGCTGCCGGGGGTCGATAATCACGGGCTGGATGGTCCGGCTGCGCTCGGCGCTCACCTGAATCAAATGCTGTCGCTGAATGATGTCCCCTTTGAGCAGCGCAATCACGTCATCTACCTGCTCCTGATTCCGACCTCCGCAATCATCGTCACCCTCGCGCGCCTCACTCTGGGCCTGAAAGTACTGGCCTTTCGTTCGATTCTCATTTCGGTCGCGTTCCACCAGAGCGGCCTCATTGCCAGCTTTGTGCTGATGGCGCTCGCGATTGCCGTGGTTCAGGTCCTGCGGCCCTGGCTTCGCCACATCGAGCTTCCCAAGTATGCCCGCTTGTCCGTGATCCTGTGCACCATGTCCACGTTGATGGTCGTGGTGATTCTGCTCAGCCCCCTGATGCGCCGCGACATCGCGTGGGGCATGGTCGCGTTCCCGGTGATCGCTCTGGGCTTTCTCGGGGAAGGAATCGCGCAAACGACCGACCGCGACCATTTCGTTCGCGCCTACTGGATTGCCTTCAACACGATATTGATAGCGCTCCTGATGGCATTCGTGTATTGGATTCCGGCCTTGCGCAGCTTCGTGCTGCGGTATCCAGAGATCGTGCTGACTCAGGGCATCGGAGTCGTGCTGATCGCGAAGTTCCTCGATCTCCGACTGTTCGAACATTGGGACGATCGATTGATGAACACACTGAGAGCGCGGGAGTGGCTGGGAGCGCGCAAGCGCGTGGCGGTCATCCGTAATCGTCTCGTACCGGGGAGCCGTTCCCGTCACACGCTGCGGTCGGTACAGAATATCGTCGATTCCCTGCGCGAGGCTCGCTACCAGGTCAAGGTCATGGAGGGAGACACGTCCCTTCCGGGTGAGCTGCGGCGGTTCCTTCCCGAGAATCCGGTGACGGGAGCGCGGGAAGGCGTGGTCCTCAATCTGGCGCAGGGCGGCCGGGGCGATGCCGGCACGACGCACATTCCCGCGATCCTCGAACTATTCGGCGTGGCCTACGCGGGGCCGACTCCACTGGGCCATGCGATGACCTTCGATCGCGTCGCGTTCAAGGTCCTGCTGCGCCAGGCGGGAATCCCGACGCCCGCGTTTCATTTGATTCCGACGAAGAAGGGGAGCGAGCTTCCCGATGTCACTTTTCCCGCGGTCGTCGTGCCTCGTCATGAGCTGGACTCAAAATCCGCGATCGTGTCTGACGCCGCGCAGCTGCAAGGTGCAGTGAGAAAGCTGCGGCGCGCCGGGGTGGAAGAGGCGTTCATCGAGCAGGAAGTGACCGGTAGATCGATTGCCGTCTCACTGCTCGGTAACGACCCGGTGGAGTGTCTGCCACTCGTCCAACTGAACGCGGCCGGCGAGAAGCTCTGTCCGGCGCCGCTCCACGAGGCGACCGCTGAGCACATTCGCGAGCATGCGCGTGCCGCCTTCCGGGCCTGCGGCTGCCGGGACTACGGGCGCGTGGACCTCCGCATGGATGAAGGGGGGGGACTATGGGTGACCGAGGTGCGGACGTTGGGAATCCTCGCGGGTCAGGGCGCATTCGCGCGCGCGGCGGCCGAGGCCGGCTATTCGTTCGCGGATCTGATGGCGCGCATCGTCGAGGTCACCCGAAAGCGCTCGCGCCGACGGAACCCGCCTACCGAGGTGATGCACGCCGAGGATCGGGACAGTCAGGTCGCCACATGACCCAGGTCGGTGTGCTCTGCAACGTCGACACGGATGGGGATCCCCGTGAGCAGCTGAGCCCGTCGGTGATCAATCGTGCCTTCCTGATCGGCAGGCTGCTGGCGGAGGACGACATTCGTCTGTTCCTCTATTGCCCCAAGGATGTTGCCGCGACCGGTGAGGTGCCAGGCTTCCTGCTCGACGAGGAGCAGCTGATCGCGCAGCGGCGGACCGTGCCCCACGTGAACGCCAACTGGTCGTATCGTACGCGACAACTCCTCAGGCACGGCATGGGCTACCAGCCCTTCAAGCGCTGGATGCGCGAGCGCGGGAACGAGGTGTACGTTCCGTACGAATTCTCGGAGCTGGTCTCCAACAAGCAGAAGGCATACGAAGCAGTACGCGTCCTGGACGAGTCGCTCCATCCGCATACGGAGGATTTTGCCGGCTCTCCCGCACAGATCGAGGATTTCCTCGCGCGCTCCACATCGGTGTTCATCAAGCCCCGCGCCGGCCACAAGGGCAATGGGGTGTTCGTGCTTCGGCGATCCGACTCCAGGTATGCGCTCGATTACTACGACAGCAAGGCGCGGCGCTCGTTCCCACATCTTTCGCTCGCAGCGATTCTGGGACTCCTGGACGCCGCTGCCAGCGGGGAGCGGTACGTGATCCAAGAGGGAGTCGAGTGCCTCCGCTACCAGGATTCCGTCTTCGATGTGAGGGTCGTGATGATCCATGACGGTCAGGGCTGGCATTCGCTGTTCGAGTCGCGACTGTCGCCGCCCGGCAGCCAACTCTCGAACGTGTACCAAGGAGGAACGATCCGCATCACCCGGGAGCTGCTCGCGGCCACCGTCGGCGAGCCCGAGGGCCGCAGGGTCGAGGACCGGCTGCGGGAAGTCTCCGGGGCGCTGGCGCGACATTTCGAGTCGCGGTTTCCCGACGCTCTCTGTGAGATCGGTTTCGATTTCGTGATCGACCAGGATAGGACACCGCGTCTGGTCGAGGTCAACGCCAAGCCGGGAATCTCGGGGATCGGATCCGAACAGAAGCTGTTCGACTGGACGGCGGAGGAACAGGCGCTGCACGAGCAGTGGACGATTCCTCACATGAAGCATCTCGCAGGATTCCTGCGTCACAAGGCAGGGACGGCATGACAACCTCCGCGAAAACTGACCGGGCGAAAAGCGTCGATCTTCAACCATCCTTGGTGACACGGCGCGTTGTGGCTGCCGACCCGCGGCTGTCCTATCTGCTCTACGTTCCCGAGAATCGGAGCACCGAGCCACGGCTGGTGATCTCCGTTCATGGGGCGAACCGCAATGTCGAGATGCACGGCCGGCTGCTCTCTGCCTACGCCGAGATCCATGGCGCGGTGCTTGTCGTGCCGCACTTCTCGACGTCCCGGTACGGCGACTACCAGCGGCTCGGTAGAATCGGGCGCGGCAAGCGGGCCGATCTCGCGCTTCACCGGATTGTCACCGAGGCAGGCGCTCTGACAGGAACCCCGGTCGACCGAATCCACCTGTTCGGGTTCGCCGGCGGAGCGCAGTTCGTGCATCGCTACACGATGGCCTACCCGCATCGAGTCGCGTTCGCCGTCCTCGTCAACGCCAGTCGGTACACCTTGCCGGATCCGGAGCGGAGATTTCCGCGGGGAATACGATCGACCTCGAAGCTCCCGGGGCTCCGCTTCGACGCGGACGCGTTCCTGCGCGTTCCGATGAAACTCCTGGTCGGGGCTCAGGACCCGGAAGATGCGATCGTCACGCTTCCGCGCCGGGAAGAAGCGCCGGCTTCCGAGCGGCGGGCGAGACGAGACAAGCGAGCCCGTGAATGGGTTGCCGCCATGCAGCAGGCCAGCCGGGAACGCCAGATCGAATCGGTGATCGCGTACGAGGAGCTCCCCGACCGCATCCGTTCGTTCCGCAGCTCGGTGCTGCGGGCCGGGGTTGCCGAGCGGGCGTTCGAAGCAATGTTCGGCCCGCCGGCGGGGGAACGTCCTACTTCAGCACCAGAACCTTGTGCTCAGCCTGCTGCCCCCGATCGCGAGCCCTGACCAGGTATATCCCCGGCGCGATCCGTCCCTGCGTGACGAGACTGTTCCAGCCGAACCGCCACTTCCCGTCCGATGCGGGTACGGTCCCCGCGGCGAGCTTTCGGCCCGCGAGATCGAAGATCTCGACGCTCACTTCGCCGCCGGCCCAGCCTTCTCCCGACAACTCAGTGCTGCCTGCGATCGGGTTCGGGTGGATACGCAGCACCGGCGTGATCCGTGGCGCTGGAGTTCCCGGCGGGTCGACCACTTCGAGTAATGGCTCGAGCAGGACGCTCTGGGCCGCTACCGCCATGGGCTTCGATTCGTGGGGGGAGCCAAGGACATCGAGGCGCCGCCACCGACTGAGCGGGTTGAACCCCTGGGCCTTGCTCATCATGTACCCGGCCCGCTCGTAGCGATTGCGGCCCTGCGCATCGGCGCGCGGGCTCACACGTAGTTCCTCGTCGCGTAGCGTGTCGGCGGTTCCCACCATGATGACCATGTCGCGGTTGGTCCAGCCCAAGACATCCTGGTGCGCGAACTCGAGCTGAGGATCGTCCGGCCCGTAGGGACAGTCGATAAAGTCGTCCGGAACGGTGTACCAGCCCGAGCCGGCCGAAATCGCGAGGCGCACCGGAGCATTCGGCTTGAACAACATGAAGCGGTGGACGTGCTGGCCGCCGCCGGAGAATCCCCACATGTCGAAGCGGGGATCGGCGAGCGCGAACCCGTCACGCACCTGCTTGTGGATACCGAGATCGATGGTGAACGTCCAGCGCTCCTCGGGGTTCCTTGTTCCGGCGCAATCATCGCCGGCGAAAACATTCCCCATCTGGTACATGCCGTCCGTCGGCCAATTCACCAGGTCGTAGTACGGACACAGCACGATGTAGTCGTGCGCGCTGGCCCACGACCGCCACGTATCCGCGTAACCGGAGGCGGTCCGGCTGCTGCCGTGCATGGCGAGAACGACGCGGGTTGCGGGGCTCAGGGACGATGGGATCACGGCGTAGACGCGAACGTCCGGGTTCCCGGCGCTGCGGTAGGTGAACCACGTTCTGATATCGGCCGGTAAGACCTGGACCGTGTCCACGTCCTGGGTGCCGGCATCGGCCGCTGTGAGGTAGAAGATGGTCTCGAAACCGGAGGTGACGCCCAGCGTGAACGTGGCAGTCAAACCCGTGCTGGATGCGACGCCGTTCGTTCGCTCATGGACGCCGGTATCGCTGATGGTCTCGCGATCCAGGGACCAGATGATGGGTCCTCCACTGGCGCTCGGATTGAAGGCGAACGTGTGGTTGCCCGGAAGCCGCATGCCGCGGCCGTCCACGATACCGGGCTCGAGCGTACCGGCGCCGGCGGGAGAGGTGCGGACAACAGCGAGCGAGATTGCGGCGAGCAGAAATGCGGCGAGCAATGGCAGCCGCGCGGAATGCCGTTGGGAGATACGCATGGTACCCCATTGTATCGGCCGCTGATCGCGTGGAGCGCAGCGCCGCGAGGAAGGGGGTACGGCCAAGCGCGGGGATACTACCCGCACGCTACGGGCGGGGCCAGCAGTTTTGAGTTGGACCGTGCATATCCAATAGGATGACGGTGCCCGGCCTCAGGATTTGGCGGAAGATGAAGGCAAGTGCGCGCTGGAGGTGCGCCTTTTTCACCAACATGACCATCGAATCAAGCAAACAGCATTTACAGTACGTTAATGGGTTAAGGGCCAAGCAATAGAAATGCTTCCACTGCGGCGTTGCCATGGACCTTACCACCAAGGGACATGACCAGATCCCACTTTCCGCGTATCGTTGCGCCAAGTGCGGCTACATTGAGTTCCGCGCCGTTCCCGCCCGGCAATCTTGAACCGGTATTGCAGTGCCGGGCGCTGCCGCGAGTGGGCCGCCACCTTCAGCCAAGGACAGACGCCATGAAGAACCCCTTGGCAGGTAATCCCGCCCAGCCCGCGATGCTGGTGAACGTGTCCCGGCTTGTCAGTGCGTACTACACCGGCGTGCCCGATCCCAGCGTACCCGCACAGCGCATTTCATTCGGCACCTCGGGGCACCGCGGATCCGCCCTGCACAACACGTTCAACGAGCGGCACGTCCTCGCCATCACGGAGGCCATCTGCCGCCACCGCAAACACCAAGGCATCAGCGGTCCGCTCTATCTTGGGATCGACACGCACGCACTGTCGGAACCGGCCCGCTCGAGCGCGCTCGAGGTGCTTGCCGCCAACGGCGTGGACGTCATGTTGGCAGAGCATGACGAATACACGCCGACGCCTGCGGTGTCGCACGCGATCCTGGCGCACAATCGCGGTCGGACGCGCGGTCTCGCCGACGGCATCATCGTCACCCCATCACACAATCCGCCCGAGGACGGTGGGTTAAAGTACAACCCGCCGCACGGGGGGCCTGCGGGCAGTGAGATCACTCGCATGATCGAGACGGATGCGAACGACATTCTGGGGCACGACCTCCGCGGCGTGAAGCGAGTACCCTTGGAGTTGGCACTGCGCGCCGCGACGACCCATCGATACGACTTCCTCAATACCTACGTCCGCGATCTCGGCACGATGATCGACATGGAGGCCATTCGCAGCGCACGCATCCGCGTCGGTGTGGACCCGCTCGGAGGAGCCGGCGTCCACTACTGGGCCCCGATCGCCGAGCGCTACGGCCTCAACCTCACGGTCGTCAGCGAGACCGTCGATCTGACGTTCGGCTTCATGACGGTCGACTGGGACGGGCGCATCCGGATGGATCCGTCATCACCCGACGCGATGAAGCGGCTGATCGATCTGAAGGATCGCTTCGACATCGCCGTCGCTTGCGATACGGACCACGACCGCCACGGGATCGTTACCCGGAGTTCCGGGCTGCTGCCTCCGAATCACTATCTCGCCGTCGCCATCCACCACTTGTTCCGACATCGGCCCCAGTGGTCCGTCGGAGCCGGCGTGGGCAAGAACGTGGTGAGCAGCTCCATGATCGATCGCGTGGCAGCGAAGCTGGACCGGAAACTCCATGAGGTGCCGGTCGGGTTCAAGTGGTTCGTCGGCGGGCTGTTCGACGGTTCGCTCGGCTTCGCCGGCGAGGAGAGCGCGGGCGCCTCGTTCCTTCGACTTGACGGCACGGTGTGGACCACGGACAAGGATGGCATCGTCGCGGCTCTGCTCGCGGCCGAGATCACCGCGCGCGCGGGACGCGATCCCGGCGAACTCTACCGCGATCTGACGAAGGAGTTCGGCGAGGTGGTGGCCGACCGGATCGAGGCGCCGGCGACTGCGGCGCAGAAGGAGCTCCTGTTGGCACTGTCGCCCGAGCAGATTCGCTCCACGCATTTGGCGGGGGAGGCGATCCAACGCATCCTCACGCGCGCTCCGGGCAACAACGCGCCGATCGGCGGCGTGAAGGTGATCTCCGAGGGTGGCTGGTTCGCCGCGAGGCCATCCGGAACGGAGGACCTCTACAAGATCTATGCGGAGAGCTTCCGCGGGCAAGAGCACCTGACCCGCATCGTGCAAGAGGCGCAACAGATCGTCGACGACGCGCTTGGGGCGGGCAACCGCGAGAGGGCGCCGCGATGAACGCACCCGATCGCGGAACCACCGCGTACAAGGGTCGCGCCGCGGTCTCCGGAGGAGGTTCTCGATGCAGCTCGGGATGATCGGATTGGGGCGCATGGGCGCCAGCATGGTGCGGCGCCTCACGCGGGGCGGCCACAACTGTGTCGTCCACGACGTGCACGCCGAGGCCGTCCAATCGCTCGTGCATCCCGGGGCCGTCGGGGCCATGTCACTCGAGGAGTTGGTGGCCCAGCTGTCCCAGCCACGTGCAATCTGGTTGATGGTGCCGGCCGCCGTGGTGGACGTGATACTGGCCCGCCTGGCGCCGCTGCTCGAGGCGGGTGACTGCGTCATCGATGGGGGCAACTCCTTCTACCGAGATGACGTTCGGCGAGGCGCCGAGTTGAATGCGCGCGGCATCCACTTCATGGACGTCGGCACCAGCGGCGGGGTCGCCGGGCTCGAGCGCGGATACTGCCTGATGATCGGCGGCGAGCCGGAGACTGTCGCGAGGTTGGCCCCGATCTTCGCCACGCTCGCCCCGGGCCTGGGCGAGGTAGAACCGACGCCCGGCCGCAAGGCGGGCAGCGGCACTGCCGATCGGGGCTACCTGCACTGCGGACCGCAGGGTGCGGGCCACTTCGTGAAGATGGTGCACAACGGCATCGAGTACGGCCTGATGGCAGCCTATGCCGAAGGCATGAATATTCTGCACAACGCCTCCGCCGGCACGCGACACCTCGACGCCGATGCCGAGACGGCGCCCATGCGAGACCCGGAGTTCTACCAGTACGCGTTGGACCTACCCGAGATCGCCGAGGTCTGGCGGCGCGGCAGCGTGATCGGCTCGTGGCTGCTGGACCTGACGGCGGCCGCTCTCCTTGAAGATCCCGCACTCACGGGATTCACCGGCCAAGTCTCGGATTCGGGCGAAGGCCGTTGGACGCTGGCCGCCGCGATCGACGAAGGAGTACCGACGCCAGTGCTCAGCGCGGCACTCTTCGCACGATTCGAGTCGCGTGGCAACGCCGAGTACGCCAGCCGAGTGCTCTCCGCCATGCGCAAGCAATTCGGCGGACACGACGAGAAGAAGACGGGAGGCGGTTGAGATGGCAGGCACACAGCAAGAGGCATCTGCTTCCGATGCATTGGTACTGTTCGGCGTGACGGGCGACCTCGCGCACAGGATGATCTTCCCTGCGCTCTACGCGATGGTGAAGCGGGGCGCGCTCGAGGTTCCGGTGATCGGCGTCGCGCTCTCGGGGTGGAGCCTGGGGAGACTGCGGAAGCATGCCGCGGACGGAGTACGCAAAGCGGGCCGCGTCGACGATGCGCGCGCCATGCGCAAGCTGCTCGGCCTGCTCCGATATGTGGACGGCGACTACAAAGACCCCGCGACGTTCGCAGCGCTCAAGCAGGCGCTGGGTGGTGCACGGCGCCCGGCGCACTACCTCGCCATTCCGCCGTCGCTCTTCTCGACGGTCATCGAGGGGCTTGGAGCCGTCGGGCTTGCCGAGAACGCGCGGGTCATCGTCGAAAAACCATTCGGCCGTGACCTGGCATCGGCCCGCAAGCTCAACCGCGTGGCGCGATCGGTGTTCACGGAGGACTCGATCTTCCGCATCGATCACTTCCTGGGGAAGGAAGCGATCATGAACATCCTGTATTTCCGCTTTGCGAACTCGTTCCTCGAGCCGATATGGAACCGCAACTATGTGGCCAGCGTTCAGGTTACCTTGGCCGAGGACTTCGGTGTCAACGGCCGCGGCGCGTTCTACGAGTCAGCCGGCTGCCTTCGCGACGTGATCCAGAATCACCTCTTCCAGATTGTCGCCCTGCTGGCCATGGAGCCGCCTGCCTACCGGGGTTTCGAGGCCGTGCAGAGCGAGAAGGCGGCGGTCTTCCATGCCATGCGGCCGTTGAGGGTCGCCGACGTGATCCGCGGCCAGTATGCGGGCTACCGCAAGGAGCCCAACGTGAAGCGGAACTCCGATGTCGAGACGTATTGTGCCGTTCGGCTCTTCATCGACTCCTGGCGGTGGCAGGGAGTGCCGTGGTACCTGCGCTCCGGCAAGCTCCTGCCCGAGACGGCCGCCGAGGTGATCGTTCAGCTGAAGCCACCTCCGCAACGCCTGTTCGCCGACTCCGCACCCGCGGCCGGGCCAGGGAACTACCTCCGCTTCAGGTTGTCGCCCAATTCCGCCGTCGCCCTCGCCGCACGCGTCAAGCGCTTCGGCAAGGAGTTCGTTGGCGATCTGCGTGAGTTGTCGCTCGTTGACCATCAACTCGGGCAGGAGTCGCCGTACGAGCGGCTCCTGGCCGACGCGATGGCCGGCGAAGGAGCGCTGTTCACGGGTGCGGACGCCGTCGAGGCCGCGTGGGCGGTGGTGGATCGGGTGCTCAAGCACCCGCATCCGGTGCGCAAGTACAAACCCGGGAGTTGGGGGCCACGGGAAGCGGACGCGTTCATCGCGCGCGATGGCGGCTGGTTCAACCCCGTGTTCGTCGAGGAGACGACTTGAACTCCCCGGACGATGTTGTCGTCCTCTTCGACTGCGACAACACCCTGCTCAACAACGATCTCGTCCAGGAGGATCTACGCGCCCACCTTGCGCGCGAGTTCGGGGCCGAGTGCCGGGACCGGTACTGGGCGATCCTCGAAGCACTGCGGGCCGAGCAGGGGTACGTGGACTACCTCGGGGCGCTGCAGCGCTACCGGCTCGAACAGTTGAGCGATCCACGCATGCTGCTCATGTCGTCGTACCTCGTGGACTACCCATTCGCGAGCCGCCTTTACCCGGGCGCGCTCGAAGTCGTCCGACACTTGCGGACGTGGGGCCTGACCGTGATTCTCTCCGACGGCGACGCCGTTTTTCAGCCGCGTAAGATCGAGCGTTCGGGACTTTGGAATGCCGTTGATGGGCGCGTACTCATCTACATTCACAAGGAACGCATGTTGGATGCGGTTGCCGAGCGTTACCCGGCCCGCCACTACGTGATGGTGGATGACAAGCTGCGGATCCTGGCGGCGATGAAGGCTGAATGGAAGGATCGGGTGACGACGGTCTTCCCGCGCCAGGGCCACTACGCCCTCGACCCCGAGAACCTCCGCCAGTTTCCCGCCGCCGATCTCACGGTCGAACGCATCGGCGACCTCGCCGCGCTCGCGGCCCCGGCCTCGGTGATCGGATCGCCGCGAGTTGTCGGCCCATGAGGGGTCCGGTCGCCTCCCGGCAGCGGCGGCCGAGCTGGAGATTCGCACTGCTAAGCCCCATTTGTGCCGCGATGCGAGAACACGTGCGACTCTTCACGAGGGAGGGACGATGAAGGCGGCACACCAGCTGCAGGATCTCGGACAAAGCCTTTGGCTCGACACCATCACCCGCGGAATCCTCAACGACGGCACGCTCCAGCGCTACATCGACGAGTTCTCGATCACCGGGCTCACGTCCAAGCCGACGATTTTCGAGCACGCCATCTTAGGCGGCGGCCTGTACGAGGATGCCATCCACCAGGGAACGGCGCAGGGCAAGTCGAGCGAGGAGGTGTTCTTCGCGCTTGTGCTGGTGGATCTGACGCGCGCCGCCGATCACTTTCGCCCGGTGCATGAGCGTACCGGTGGAATCGACGGTTGGGTGTCGCTGGAGGTCTCGCCGCTTGTGGCCAGCCGACCTGCACACTGGCGCCCAACGCTCGAACCTCTTCATCAAGATCCTGGGGGACCCCCGCGGGCGTTCCGGCAATCGAGGCATCGATTTTCGCCGGGGTGCCGATCAACGTGACACTGTTGTTCTAGGCTGAGCATTATCTCGCTGCGGCCGAAGCGTACATGCGGGGGATCGAGCGGCCACTGGCGGCCGGCCTCGACCCGGCAATCGAGTCGGTCGCGTCCCTGTTCGTCAGCCGCTGGGACGTCGCCGTGGCGCCCACCCTTCCACCCGGCTTGCGCAATCGCCTGGGGAGCGCCATCGCCAAGCGCACATACAAGACCTACCGCCAGGTACTGGCATCGCCGCGCTGGCTTAGGCTCCCAGCCGCCGGCGCCCGGCCGCAGCGCCTCCTCTGGGCCGGTCGAGCAGCTCGCCGGCCTGCGGGCGATGCCGGAGCTCATCCTCATCGCGACCGGCTCGGAGGTGCCGCTCCCGCTCGAGGCGCACCGGCAGCTCGTCAGCGAGGCATTCGCAGCTGCGCCGTCTCGATGCCGTCCTGAGAGTTGTTCGAGGCGCAGTCCGACCAGTACCGCAAATCGGTGCTGCCGCCCACATTGCACGCACGGGTCAGCGCGGAAGCGGGTTCGCCCTTCGGATGGGAACGCCAAGTCGGGCCGAGCGGCGCAATCATCGCTCGATGTCGCGTGTCAACGACCGCGTCACTACCCACCGATAGCAGCAGGTGACGCAATCCCCTAGAATCGAGCATCGCGAAGCACACAAAATGCGGCAAGTCCGGAAGCCTCCAGACGCTCGAAAGATGCCTTCGGCAGGCTTGTCTTCACGAACCAAGGAGAACACGATGAAAGCAACCGACAGCAACGTCACATTTCATGATCCAGTCTGCGGCATGACAGTGAACGAGGATTCGGTTCACCGGTACGAGCACGGTGGCGTGGTTCACCGGTTCTGCAGCAGTGGCTGCCTTGAGAAGTACAAGGCCGATCCGGCTCGCTTTCCGGAGAAGGCTTAAGTGAACGGGCCTCCGGGCGCTCCGCCCGCGACCGCAGCAGGCGGGAAGGACGTGATCTACACATGCCCGATGCACCCGGAGGTCCACCAGCGCGGCCCGGGGTCGTGCCCGATATGCGGCATGGCCCTGGAGCCACAGACCCTCAACTTGGCGTCGGCCGCCGAATCAGCCCTCGCACCAGCCGGCCGTATGTGAGCCCCTGGGCGATTATCGAGAACACGACCACCAAATAGGTCATCACTACGATCACGTCGGCGATCGGAGTGCCCGCATTGCGCAGATGGTCGTGAAGTGAAAGCGCCATGGCGACCGAGATGCCGCCGCGCAAGCCACCCCAGGTCATCAGCTTGACGGCGTGGGGGCTGATCGCGGTCACCCGTCGCAGCGGCATTGCCACGATCCCGACGGAGGCAAGGCGAGCCAGCAGAACGATCGGAATTGCCATCAGCCCCGCCACTACGTACTCCAAACGCAACGACAACACCAGAACCTCGAGACCGATGAGCACGAACAGAATCGCAGTCAGGGATTCATCGATCAGCTCCCAGAACTTGAACAGGTGGTCGCGGGTCGCCTCGCTCATCGCCTGCGCGCGGCCCTGGTTCCCGATCAGCAGACCCGCGACCACCATCGCGATCGGCCCGGATGTATTCAACGCGTTAGCGAGCGCGTA
>JBDSKE010000110.1:0-5891 GCA_039917105.1 Candidatus Eiseniibacteriota bacterium
GGCGCGGCAAGCTGCGCGCGAGCTCCTGAATCTGGAGGTGCACGGATATCTGGAGCAGGCCCAGGTCGCGACCCTACTGGGGGGTGCCTCGCTGTTCGTGCACACATCGCCGGCCGAGGGCTTCCCCAATACACTGCTCGAAGCGTGGTCGCACGGTATTCCGAGTCTCTCGTGCGTGGACCCCGACGGCGTCGTGGCCCGCCATCGGATCGGCGAGGTGGTGGGGGATGTTCCAGGCCTGACCGAAGCGGCTGTGGCGTGGATGGCGGATCCCGGACGTCGTCGCGAAGCGGGCGAGCGTGCCCGTGCGTATGTTCGCGCCGAGCATGGGCCCGACAAGGTGCTCGACCGATTACTCGCGGTACTCAGCGCGGCTGCGACGGAGCGCTCGCCGCGGGCTTGATCCAGCCTTCGGTTTCGAGGATCCCGCGCATGGTGGTCCAGCGGTAGCGCTCCAATAGATACTCCACCTTGGCCATCACCGCGCCCAGGTTCACATAGGTGATGAATCCGTCCACCGGGTCCATGGGCAGCCGGACGGATTCCGGATGCACCTCTCGCGGATGCAGGTACAGCGCGAAAGGACGGTGGCGCAGGATGTGATCCAGCCCGATGCGGAACAGCGGCAGCGGCAATGCGCGCAAGTAGAAGCCGCCGCCGACCGGCACGCGGAGCCCCATCGCCTCGGCGATCGCAACCGGGAACTCGACCAGCGAGCCCTGTGGGTCGTGCCGCCCCAGGTCGCGCGCGTCGGGGCGATAGATTCCCACCGGAGCTCCCGGAGTTCCATACATCCTGACCTTCATCGGGAAGATGCTCGAGTCGTACAGGTAGCCTTCTTGGCGCAGGACCTCGAGTGCCCACGGGTTCGACCGGTCAATGCTGAAAGTCGGTGCGCGAAAGCCCACGACCGGGAAGTGCCCGAGTACGGATACGACCGTGCGACGGAACTCCGCGAGCTCGGCGCGGAAAGTCTCCGCCGTGGCGCGCCACAGCGGGCGGTGCGACATACCGTGACACGCAAGTTCGTGCCCGCCTTCGACCATTCGCCGGATCAGGTCAGGGTGCTCGCGCACAACGTCGCCAAGCACGAAGAATGTGGAACGCCAGCCATGCCGGTCGAGCAGGTCGAGGATCGCACTGGTCCCCTGATGAACAATGCTCTCGGCACGTCGAAGGGAATCTTCGACCTGATTCACCTCACTATGGTGCCAATCCTCGATGTCGAACGAGAATGCCGCCAGATGTGGGAACTCGGGGTGCATGCTCAGGGCACCAGCTGATAGAGGCGGAAGCCGTCATGGTCATAACGAAGCCGGACACGCTCACCCGCGGCTTGCTCGAGTCGCTGCCAGGGCTGTTGACCCGGACCGAAGTCCCCGGGGCGATAGAGGATCAATAAGTCGGTCACCGAATGCAGGCGGAGCGCCTGGGTGCGGACGCTGTCCAAGGTTGCGAGGTCGCCCGATAAGTCTGCGACGGGCCCGAACAGGTCGTCCGTCAGTGCCCGCCGTCGCGCAAGGTCCGCTGCTGGGAAAGCCGCGCGTTCGGAGCCGAACGGCGTGCCCGCAAGCAGCCGGCGCTGGCCCTTGATGTTCACCACATAGCGTGAGCGATGGTCGATCACCACGACATCCGTCCGGGTGCTATCCCGAAGCCATGTGTAGAAGGCGTCCTCCCCGGGGAGCGGCCCAAGCAACTCGCTCGTACCCGCGCCCCGATCGAGGACATAGCCACGCAAGGTGAGGGCGGGTGGCACCAGGAAGACCGCAGCGAAGCCCAACCCCAACACCACGGGTCCGGTGCGACGCCGTACGGCGTCCATCGCCGGCCACAGCGAGGCTCCGCCCAGGATCGCGAGGACGGAGAGGATCGGCCAGACGAACTTGTGCTCGTTGGATTCGGGTAGGTGGACGATCATCGCGAACAGCGTCATGCCGGCAACCCAGACCACGAACCAGGTGCCCAAGGGACGTCGTTCCCGCAGGATCCGTCGCATTGCGGGCAACGCGAGGGCGAAGGCCACGCCACAGGCCGTGAGTAGCGTCCAGGGCATGATGCCAGTGAAGTGCAGGAACGAATGGCGAACGCCAGTGGCTTGCGGATCCCAGCCCTTGGAGATCGATCTCGTGTAGGGGATGCAGGCGATGAATCCCGCCAGCACGGCAGCACCGAAGCCCACGAGTCCTCGGGCGGGAGGCAACCAGGAGAAGCGACGCGACAGGAAAGCCGTGAGCAGGACCGCACCCGTCGTCACGGGCACCACGCTCATGCCCACCACACCATGGAAGAGTTGCATTCCGGCCGCGCACAGGGCGCTCACCAGGAGCCAACGTGCGTTGCCAGACTCCAACCACCGGGCGAGTGCCAGAAAGTGCAGTAGCAGCATGAGCCAGGCGTAGCCGATCGGGGTGCCGAGCGTGAACTTGTCGAAGAACATCACCATGTGTGCCAGGGGAGCGCGGAGCTCGTACACGACCTCGGTATTGTCGAGGCGGATGTTGCCCACGATGCGCTTGAGCTCGGCCCAACCCTTCACATCGCCTTGCAACACGCGCACGAGTTGCAACGGCCACAGGAGATAGGCGCCGGCGTTCATTCCCGTCAGTAGCACGATCACGGCCCCTTGCGCGGCGCGCCGGGTTCCCCAGACTGCCCAGGTCAGCTGCCAGACCACCCATACGATGATGCCGATATCAACCACGTTCATGATAGCCATGAACGAGAACAGGTCCTGCCCGCGCAGGCTGGTAAGCTGGGCGATGAAGAAATTGTAGACCCAGACATAGTTGAGTTGCAGGCCGATGAAGCGCGGGTCCATGGGCGGAATGCCGTGCAGGACGATCTCCCATACCAGCGCCGCATGCGTCAGTCCGTCGGAATGCACCCGGATCCACTCATTGGAGAGCAGGGGAATCGCCACGAACGCACATGCCGCCAGAGTGAGCAGCCACACCCATCGGTCGGCGGGCGGCGTATCCTCCGGCACGGAATGCGCGTGCCCGCGCGACTCGCCCCCGGCGAAGAGCAACCAGCCGGAGATGCCGATGAGCCGCGCCCCCGTCTGCAGGTCGATCGACCTCATCAGGAGCGCCACGCCCAGGAGTGAACTCACCAGTGGCGCGAGCGCCAACCCGATGGTCCAGCGCGTCATGGTCGATGCGCGAGGGAGCAGAAGCCTCACGATCGCCATTCCTGGAAAGACTCCGAGCCAGACATAGCTGCCCAGTAGTCCCAATAATCCCGGCGCAAGGAGACCGGCGGCGGCCAGGACACTGAACCCGATGAGCAGGCCAACCCGGGGCGCCAATCTCACGTTGCGGCATCCTTGATCACTCGAGCAGGCACGCCGCCCACGACCTTCCCGGCCGGAACATCCCGCGTCACGACCGCCCCCGCCGCGACCACGGCCCCCGCGCCCACGGTGACCCCCGGCAACACGAGCGCGCCGGCGCCGAGATAGCAGCCGCGCTTGAGCACGACCGGGGCGACGGTCCCGTCGCCCGCGCCCGCCTGCGTGCGATCCATTCGCTTGGCATCGTCGTGCACGATGATCGTCACGCGGAAAGAGATGGTCACGTCGTCCTCGATGACGATTAACTCCGGGAACTGGTCATCGAGCCAGGTATCCAGGCCCACGAAGCAGTGATGTCCGATCGAGATGCCCATCCATTGGTACAGGGCCAGACGCCATTGGGGCGGAATGCAGGTGCGGGCTTGCTGATGCAATAGCTTCTGCCACAGCACCCGCAGCAGCGAGCGGGGGTGGACGCGTGATTCATATTCGGCACGCGCGATGCGGTGCGTGAGGACTGTTGGCGCCATCAGAGCACCTCCGGGAACATGCGCTTCGCGGGCTCGCCGAGCAGTTTCACCAGGGGCAGCGGAAGTTTTCGCCACAGCTTCACCGCCGCGTCGAGGGAGCCCTTCTGGCTCTCGAGCGTCGGTGCGACCTTTGCGGTCCCGAGCACATATTGATAGTGCAGCGCGACCGGCTGCGCGCCCCACTGCTCCTTGAATCGGAACGTATTCGAGCCCCACTGACTGCGGCCGAAGTCGAACCGGCGCAATCCCTGACGAATGGCGGATTGCAGCGCGGCCCAGTACAGCACTTGGTTGGGACAGTCTTTGAAATATCTCCGGAGCGAGGACGCCCAAGGATCCATCAGCGTGTCACGGTGTGCGACCGTGAACATCGCCCCGGCCGGCTGGCCCTGATGTCCGATCACCAGTATATCGGCCGCCGAGCCCAATTTCTCGAGCGCACGGCGGAAGTACGGCAGGCCTCGAAGCGGCGTGCCCAGGTCACGCATGTTCTCGAGCATCACACGGTGGAACGCCTCGACCGCGCCATGCCCCGTGCGCAGCTCGAACCCCGCCTTCTCACCCTTGCGGATCTGGTTGCGCAACTTGGCGTCGAATCCCTTCCACTGCGAGTCCGTGTCCACTTGCAACTCGAGCACCATCGTCAGGTGCTCGTCCACCGTGGCGAGATCGGGCCAAGCGTGTTTCTGGTCGCGCAACTCGGCATAAGCCAAACGCTCACGCGCCACCTGCTCGCGCACGGGAACAAGCAGCTCCGCCGCGGTCGCATGGTCATCCGCAAGGAGACCGCCCGGAGCCGAGAACAGGCTTGGGGTGCGGCCTCCCTTGCGGAACAGCGGCAATATGCCGCGGATGCTCCCAGCTTCCTCCGCGAGCCAGTGATGTCCCGGGACGCCGTAGGTCTCGGCGGTGAGTTCGAGCCAGGCCGCGGCCTGACCGAAATGGGAACCCGCATTGTCCCGGACATAGGCATCCCAACGGTCGCGGTCCTGTGGGCAATAGCGGCGGACGGTGGCCATGAGGCTCTAGGCGCGAAGTTCGGGGTGGCGGCGCATCGTGCCGAATGTCACTTTTAGGTTGCGCAGGTTCGGAACGCCAACCACAACCGATTCAACGCATGGCAGGCCCCGCTTCCGCATGGCCGTTGTGAGCGGAAGAATCACCATGCCGCCGCCAGAGTCGCTGCGGCTGTATCCCCAGCCCTTGCCGCGCTCGAACCATCGGGCTGCTTGCGATCGCGCATTTTCAAGTCGGCGACTCTCATGACTGTTGATTCCTTTTGTCCGGGACCAGGCGCATCAAGCCCAGGGCGGCCAGCAAGCAGAACTGGGGTTCGACCGGTATCCGGTAACGCGTCTGGGTGAAGAACAATGAGTAGAAGGCGGCCGTGGCCAGGACCACGACTGCGGCCAGCATGCGGTCGCGCAACGGCACTCTCCCTGTCAGCAGGCCCAAGATGGAAAGCAACAGGACGGGCGTGAAGTACAGCGCGCCCAGCCACAACACGGGTCCGCGATTGAAGCGATTCTTGGTCTGGACCCGGTCAGGCATGGGCGCCATGAAATGCAGGAACTCGAAGGCGACGTCATGCGCGTAAGCCGCCGGCTGGTCTCGGATCAGCTCGCGCTCGCGTTGGATGAACTCGCCGGCCGCGAGCGCACGGAATGGCATGGCCCCTGACATCCGGACCTGACGCGTGGTTGCCATGAGCGAGTCGCTTCGGCTCCAGTACAGGACGTATTGGGCCTTCTGCATGAACACCGCCTTGCCATCCGAGGTTTCCCGTAGCCATCGCAGGTAGGGCACGGCGATCGCCGCCGTGACCACGAGCGCTGCGAGGATTCCGCGGGCGAGTGGGATGCCCACGCGCTGCAGGCCAAGGATCAGCCAGAGGAGCATTGCGGCCGCGGGAGCGATGAAGACCTGATCGGTGAGCCAGCCGGCACCGACCCCCAACCCCAACAGCACGCCGGACCGCAGATTGGGTCGGTCAGCAAGCTCCCATGCGCACAGGGTGGCGCTGACGAGGATAAGCGAGTAGATCGTGGTCGGGTAGAGCATGCCCG
>JBDSKE010000111.1:0-4786 GCA_039917105.1 Candidatus Eiseniibacteriota bacterium
GCTTGGCCGACTCCACGACCGTCTGGCCGGTGACCCCCTCGATAGGGGCCTCGCCCGCACTATAGATGTCGAGCACCCAGGCATGGTCAGCATCGTCGAAACAGCGGCCGAACTCACTGCGCAGCGCCGCGGTACGGGTGTAGCGGTGGGGCTGGAAAATCACCAGCACGCGCCCGCCCATGCCCTTGCCAGCTGCCAGCGTCGCCGCCACCTCGGTCGGGTGATGACCATAGTCATCCACCACGCGCACCCCTGCGCACTCGCCACGCGTCTCGAACCGGCGGCCCACTCCCTGGAAACCAGCCAGCGCTTCGGCGATGTGGCCGAAGCCGATCTCCAACTCGAGCCCGACCGCCACGGCTGCGGTCGCATTGAGGACGTTGTGCCAACCCGGCACATTCAAGGTGATCTCGCCCAACGACTCACCCGCCGCCAAGATTCTGAAGTGGGACCCATGCGCCGTGAGCTGTACGTCGGTGCTGCGGATCTCGGCCTGTTCACTGGTGCCGTACAGGATCGTGCGCGTGCTGAGTTGGGGGATGATCTCCCTCACGTTCGCATCGTCCACGCACAGAACGCTCACTCCATAGAAGGGAACGCGGTTTGCGAAGTAGGCGAAGGCTTTCAGAATCGCGTCGAGGTCGATGTAGTGGTCGAGATGCTCGCGGTCGATGTTGGTGATCACGGTGACCGCGGGAGCCAGGCGCAGGAACGAGCCGTCGCTCTCGTCGGCCTCGGCCACCAGGAAGCGGCCATGGCCGAGCTTGGCATTCGTGCCCAGCGTCAACAACCGCCCGCCCACGACGATGGTGGGATCGAGTCCGCCGCGAGTGAGCACAGAGGCCACCATCGAAGTCGTCGTGGTCTTGCCGTGTGAACCACCCACGGCGATGCCGTATTTCATGCGCATGAGTTCGGCAAGCATATCGGCCCTGGCGATGACCGGAAGATTCGTGGCGCGCGCTGCCACCAATTCGGGATTCTCCGGAGGCACCGCGGAGGAATAGACCACGACCTGGGCCCCCTCGATGTTACTGGTGGAATGACCGAGGAACACACGGCCGCCTGCCGCCACGATCCGATCGGTGACCTCGGTGGATTTCAGGTCGCTGCCGGAGACCTGATAGCCCATGTTGAGAAGCACCTCGGCCAAGCCGGACATACCGCTACCTCCGACGCCGATGAAGTGGATGTGGTGCGTGTGTCCGTACATGGGCTACGCCGGCTCCTCAACAGGCTCGGGCTCGCCCTCGACGAAGCGGACGAGTGTGCGCGCCAGCCGGTTCGCCGCGTCGGGACGCGCGAACAGCCGGGTATTGGCCGACATGCGCGACAGCGCCTGTCGGTCGGACAGGAGATTCGCAATCTCCTTGGCGAGCCGCTCGCCCGTGAGTTCACTATCGATGATCATCACCGCCGCCCCGCGATCCACCAGATTCGAGGCGTTGACCTGTTGGTGGTTATGGGCCGCGAACGGATACGGGATCAGTATGCTCGGCCGGCCGCACACGGCGATCTCGGCAAGTGTCATGGCGCCGGCGCGGCACACGACAAGATCCGCGACGGCGTAGGCCATGTGGATGCGCTTGAGGAACGGCAGCACGTTCACCGGTAACTTCTCGGCTGCCGCGATGCCTTGAGCCCGCTCATAGTCCTCATTGCCGGTCTGCAGGATGAATTGGACGTCCACCCGGTCCTTGAGTCGGCGCATGCAATCGAGCGCAGCCTCATTGATGCGCTTGGCGCCGCGGCTGCCACCGAAGATGAAGACGGTGGGCTTGCCGGGGGCGAGCCTGAACTCGTGCATCGCGGCGTCGCGGTCCTCGAACACGATATGGCCGCGCACGGGATTGCCGGTGACCTTGAGATGGTCCTTACGCGCGAAGTACCTGCGCGCTTCGAGGAACGACAGATGCACCTCGTCGGCGATCCTCGCCAGCCAGCGATTGGTCATGCCGGGGATCGAGTTCTGCTCCTGCAGGATCAGCGGCTTGCCCAGCATCTTGGCGGCAAGTGAGACGGGACCGCTGACATAGCCGCCCGTGCCAAGCACGACATGGGGACGTTCGGCGAACAGGATGCCCAACGCTTGGACGAATCCGCACACATTGACCAGTGCTGCTGCCGGCCAGCGCCACCATTGCCGCCGCGGGAACCCTGCGGTGAGCAGCGTGCGGAGCCGGAAGCCGGCCTCGGGCACCGCGGTGGATTCCAATCCGTGGGTCCCTCCCACGAACACGATCTGCGCCTCCGGACGGATGCGCAGCAACTCCTCGGCGACGGCGATCCCCGGGAAGACATGTCCCCCAGTGCCGCCCCCAGCAATCATCACCTTCATGCTGCCTCCCGCGACCACCGCTGCCGCGCCAGGGCATCCTCAGTCCCGTTCATGCCACTGATGCGGTAGAGGATCCCCACCGCGGCCAGATTGACGAGCAACGCGGAGCCGCCGTAGGACACGAACGGAAGCGGCAGCCCGGTGGTGGGCGCCACACCGGTCGCGACTGCGAGATTCGCAAGCGCGTAGAGGCCGATCTGGACGGTGAGCCCTCCTGCCAACAGGCAGGCGAACGGTTCGGATGCACGGGCCGCGACCCGGAGGCCACGCCACAGGAACAACCCGATCAGGGCCAGGAGCACCGTGGCTCCGATGAAGCCGAGTTCCTCGGCAATGATCGAGAAGATGAAATCGGTATGTGCCTCGGGCAGGAACAAGAGCTTCTGCAGCCCTTCCCCGAGTCCACGGCCCAGGATTCCCCCCGAGCCGATCGCGATCAAGGATTGGTCGAGCTGCCAGCCGGCACCGTGGCTCTCGAGTTGCCCCTTCATGACGAAGCCCAGGAAGGTCTGGACGCGCGTCATCATATACGTATGGGTGGCCAATGCCAGCATCACCACCGCCACGCCGCCGCCGACCGGGACCAGCAGGAACCGCTTGGGGGCTCCGGAGAGGAACAGCATGGTGAGTCCGGTCATCAGCAGCAGGCCAGCCGAGCTCAGATTCGGCTGCTTCAGAATGAGTCCGGCGACCAACCCGAGGAGGGCGAGAGGCGGCAGCATGCCCTTGGCGAAGCCCAGCTCCTCGACCGGCCGGCGCTTGAGCCACCAGGCCAGGAAGATGACTGCGGCGAGACGGCCCAGATCGGTGGGCTGCAGCGACATGAACCCCACGCGCAGCCAACGCGTCGCACCATTCGACATGTGCCCCATCACGACAACCAGTAACAATAATATACAGGCTCCTGTGAGCAGCACGGGCGCCAACCGCTCCAGCCAACGCAGATCCAATTTCATGCACAGGAACAATACTCCGACACCCAGGGCCGTTCGCAGCAGTTGCGCCTTGAGGAAATGGCTCGCGTCGCCATAGCGCACGAAGCCGAAGAACGACCCCGACGAATAGACCATGACCAGACCCACCATCGTCAGCATCAGTGCCAACACGACCAGCCATCTGTCGCCACGGTTCACGGATTGTTACCTCCCTGTGCGAGTCGGGCGACTTCATCCTTGAAGCGCCGGCCACGGTCCTCGTAGTCCTGGAACATATCGAATGAGGCACAGCCGGGTGACAGGAGTACGACCCCGTCCCGGCCCGCGGCCCGATAGGCGAGCGTCACCGCTTCGGCCATCGATGCTGCGACCTCACGTGGCACATCCGGCCATGCCTGACTCATGGGCTCGGCCCCTTCACCGATCAACACCAGATGCCGCACCGCCTTTTGCACGAGCGCATGCAATGGGCGGAAGTCCTGTCCCTTGTCGCGACCTCCCGCGATCAGCACGAGGGGTTCCGGGAAACTCTGCAAGGCTACTTCCAGGCTTGCCGTGTTCGTCGCCTTGGAATCGTTCACAAAGCGCACACCCTGCAACTCCCCTGCGGGCTCAAGGCGATGCTCGAGTCCGCCATAGGTGCGCAGCACCTGGCGCAGCATGTCCGGTGCGATCTCGAGCGGCAGGACGGTGGCAAGTGCAGCCAGCGCATTGCTGAGGTTGTGAGGGCCAGGGAGACGCATCTCGGCACGCGGCAACAGGCGCTCGCGCCCGCCGCGCCAAGCCAAACACAACTCACTTTCGGCGAAGCCGGCGCCCTCGGGGACCTCATGCTGGGATGAGAATGACAATGCCGATCCCGAGCCGCTGACGCGCCCGAGGACTTCCGCATCGTCGGCATTGCGAACAGCCCAGTCGTCTTCGGTCTGGCGTTCGAACAGCCGCGCTTTCATCGCGCCATAAGTGTCGAGTGAGCCATGGCGGTCGAGATGGTCCGGTGTCAAGTTGAGCCAAGTGGCAATGTAGGGCTTCAGTCGCGAGACGGTCTCGAGCTGGAACGAAGAGACCTCCACCACCAACAGACCTTGGGGGCTCACGGATTCCGCCACCTCACAGATCGCACGACCGATGTTGCCACACACCGCGACTTCCCGGCCCGCCGCGCGCAGCAGCGCGCCCACCAGATCGGTGGTGGTGCTCTTGCCATTGGTGCCGGTGATACACACCAGTGGGGCATGGGCTGCGAGCGCGCCCAACTCGAGTTCCCCGACCACAGGAATGCCCGCCGTGCGCGCGGCCTGGGCCAGAGCGTGGTCCACGGGGATGCCGGGGCTCCAGATGAGCACGTCGCGGCCGTCCAGGAGGGACGCATCGTCGCGACCCCAGACGCACTCGACGCCTTCTGGCCCCAGGGCGAGCGCCGCCTCGGGAAGATGTTCCGCACTGCGTCGGTCGCATAAGCGCACATCGGCCCCATGGCGACCCAACAACCGCGCCGCGGCAAGGCCGCTGC
>JBDSKE010000112.1:0-14014 GCA_039917105.1 Candidatus Eiseniibacteriota bacterium
CAGCAGCCGAATCTTCAGGACCTGTATGTCTCGTACCGCTTCTTGCAGCACAAGATCCGCACGGGTGGTTACTTCGTCGGGTTCGGCAATCCGAACTTGAAGCCGGAGCAGACCACGGCCTACGAAGTCGGCGTGGCGCGTCAGTTGGGTGATAAGGCACGCATCGACGTCACGGCCTACTACAAGGACGTGAAGGATCTGGTCGAGATCACGAACGTCCCGTCGTTCCCGAACAGTTTCTCGTCCTATCGCAACCGTGACTTCGCCACCATCAAGGGCGTCGACATCGGTTACACCACGCGCAAGGTCAATAACGTTTCGGCGAGCATCAACTACTCGCTGTCGTATGCGCAGGGTACGGGCTCGGTCTCGAACTCGCAGGGCAACATCGCATGGACGGCGAGTGACCCGCCCAAGCAAACGGCGCCGCTCGACTTCGACCAACGGCACAAGTTGTCGTTGAACATGGATTGGAGTCTGGGCAAGGGGCAGGGCATGACATGGGGCAAATGGCACCCGTTCGAGGATGTCGGGATCAACCTGCTCTACAACGTCGGAAGCGGCACGCCGTACACGCCGACTGGGGTCTATAACGAGGTCACCCTCGCCAACGTGAACTCCTCGCCGATTGGTCCGCTCAACTCGCGCTATGGCCCTTGGACTTCGAACCTCGACTTGAAGGCCTCGCGCGGATTCAATCTTGGCGGCACGAAGCTCTCGGCGTCCCTGTTGGTCCTGAATGTGCTCAACGCCAAGAACGCCAATGGCGTTTACACTGGCACGGGTTCTGCGTTCACGACCGGCTGGCTCAACACCGAGGACGGCCAGTCATTCATCAGCAACACCGCCGATAAGAACGGTGAGGCGCTCTACAACCTCTCCCAGAACAATCCCAACATCTACTCGAACCCCCGCTTGGTGCGCTTCGGCATCCGGGCCAACTTCTGATGATGTCTCGACGCCTGAACTGTAGGAGGATTGCCATGGCTTTCGATCGCAGAGCTCTCGCCCTGCTGGCGGCGCTGATCGCCGTCGGATTGGGAGTGGGGGTGGAGGGCGCGAATGCAGCTGCGCCCAAGGGCCGAACGGCCAAGCCGTTCGGGGTGCAGCGCCCCGTGCGCGTCACCACGACCGATCAGTCACGTCGAATCGATGTGAACGAGATCAACATGTTCGTGACGAACAATGGCTCGTTCGCATACGACCTCGGTGCCGGTGACTCGGGACTGTTCTGGCCCAAGGGCACTGACAAGAGCCTTGTGTTCGCGTCGGGACTCTGGCTCGGGGCCAAAGTGCTCGGGGAAGTTCGCACCGTCGTCGCCGAATATTCGCAGGAGTATGGACCCGGGATCATTCTGCCCGACGGGTCGGCGGACGACCCCACGCGACCCCAGTACATCGTCTACAAGGTCGTGCGCTTCAACGGCGATCCCGCCGACACCGGCCACGTTGAACTACCCGCGCCGGACGCACTCTCGCGTCAGGATAATCTGGTGCACCATTCATGGAGCGAGTACATGGCGGGTGCCGTGCCCTACGGTGCGCCATGGCGGCTCTATCACCTGCCGGATACCTCGACGCCGGCCGAGGGCGACTCGGTCGATGTGCCGGGGCCGGATGTGATCGGCGACCAGATGCTGTGGACGGTCTACAACGACGCGGACCCCAGCCTGCATACGAACGATGCTGGCGGTTCGGCACCGTTGGGAATCGAGATCCAGCAGACCACCTTCGCATTCAACCGCCAGGGAGCCCTCGGCAAGACCTTGTTCATCAAGTACAAGCTCAAGAACAAGGGCACGCAGACGCTGAACGAGATGTACATCTCCCAGTGGGCGGACCCGGACCTGGGCGGCAGCGCTGGTTTCACGGATGACCTCGTGGGCTCTGACACGCTTCCCGACGGCACGGGTAAGCCCCGCTCGCTGGGATTCGTGTACAACTCCACGAACAACGACGGCGGGTACGGCTCCAAGCCGCCGGCACTGGGCTATGACTTCTTCCAGGGCCCTCGGGTCGGGGCAGCTCCATTGCCGCTGACTTCGTTCGCCAAATACATCAATGGCACGGACCCGGCTTCCTCGGATGAGACCTACAACTACATGCAGGGCTTGGCCGCTGATGGGAGCGACGTGGTCGACCCCTTCGGCGTGGTCACGAAGTTCATGCACGCCGGCGACCCCGTGAGTCCCACCCCGGGGAGTTGGCTCGACACAAATCCCGCAGATCGACGCTTCTTCCTCTCTTCGGGCCCGTTCACCATGGCTCCCGGGGACTCGCAGGAAGTCGTCGTCGGTATCGTGGTGGGCGCTGGAAATGACCGCCTATCATCGATCTCATCGCTGCGTTTCAATGATGAGTTCGCCCAGGATGCCTTCGACCGAAACTTCGATCTGCCCAGCCCGCCCTCCCAGCCCAAAGTGACGGTCTCGGAAGACCACAACGAGATCACCCTTTCGTGGGACGCCCAGTCGCGGACCGGCTACACGCAAGAGGGGTATGCCTTCGAGGGCTACAATGTGTATCAGGGCGAGAGTGTCGCCGGCCCCTGGAAGCGCATTGCGACCTACGACGAGATCAATGGAGTTCGTGTGGTGACGGATCGCTACTTCGATCCCACGACCGGACAACTCATCCAGGACTATCCCGTGGCGTTCGGGTCGGATGCGGGCGTGCGATTCCAGTACGTCGCGACCCAGGATTTCATCCGGGGCGGTCCACTGCATGACGGCACCGAGTACTACTACGCGGTGACTGCGTATTCGTACAACCCCACCGGGCTTCCGAAGATCCTCGAGAACGCCCAAGCGGTGGTCCGGGCGATTCCGCAGCGGTCGGCAGCGGGGACGGACCTGGGGAGTGCATCGGCCACGGATGTGCTCTACCTGCAGAAGGACACAACCAAGCCGCCCTCCACCGATGTGGTGAGCGTCGAGGTCGTGAACCCCGAACTGGTGACCGGCGATATCTACAAGGTCGTGTTCGAAGCGATTGTTCCGCCCTACGTGGGCCCGATCGGGACGATTGACAGTACGACCATTTACTATAGTTGGTCGCTCATTGACAGCACCACGGGCGCGGTCAAGTTCTCGGGACAGCTCAATCGCAATGGCGACGATGATTATCGTGTGGTCGACGGACTGAGGGTGAAAGTGACCGGCAAGTATGCGGCCCAGTTCCAGGATGCCCTCTACCGCAATCTCAACACAGCGCACCGCCGTGCACTGGAAGGTGTGAACTTCGGCCTGGCGGCATTCGGAGGAGGCGCGGGGCCGGCAATCGACTTCCAGGGGAGCTCACTCGATCCTGCGGCGATGCCCGATTCGTTCACGTCCGTGCAGTTGAGATTCGGCACCACCACCACCCAGAACGCTTATCGCTACATGCGTCTGCAGACACAGACTGATGGCAGTGCACCCAACGGGGACCGCGAGTACCGCTACGGTGGCTACCACCAGGTCAACGTGCAGGCTTGGGATGTGATCACGAACCGGCAGTTGGACCTGGCGTTCGTCGAGCGGCTCTTGACCGACGACTTCGGGGCCATTCTGCCTGCGTCCGAGCAGCCTTCGACGAACGACTCGACCTGGGCGCCTTCGGATGAAGACGCGGGGGGGCGCGAGTACCTGCTGATCACCAGCCGGCCCTACAGCGCAGCACCGAAAGCCGAGTTCCAGGTGGATGGATTCATCAACGGCGGCAGCGCGCCGCTGTTGTATGCGCTCACAGCCAAGAAGCGCACGGCTGCAGACATCATCGATAATGGGGACGCCTTCGACTTCATCTGGGCGAATCCCGCCAAGGACAACGACGTCTACGTTTTCGACACCCAGAAACTGCAACAGAACAACTCTGGCCTTGCCAAGAGCAGGCTTGAGCGCATCCGTGCGGTGCCGAATCCTTATTACGCGCACTCCACTTATGAACTCAATCAGTTCGGGCGCAAGGTCCGCTTCCTCAACATGCCGGAGCGCTGCACGGTCCGCATTTTCAATCTGGCCGGTCAGCTGGTCCGGACCCTCGACAAGTCAGACGCTTCCACCTCCGTGCTCGAATGGGATCTGCAGACCCGCAACGACCTTCCGGTCGGCAGCGGCGTCTACATCTTCCATGTCGAGGTACCCGGCGTCGGTGAGCACATCGGACGCTTGGTGATCTTCATGGAGAAAGAACGTCTCAACAGCTTTTGAGAGGGCCATTGACCATGACCGTGAACCCAAGAATGAAAGGACTGCGGACAATGAATCGATCCATGATCCGCGCCCTCGGTCTGGCCGGCCTGTTCGTCGTGATGGCGAGCAGCGCTTGGGCGGGCTCCGATGGGCGTAAGGGCACCGGCGGTGCCAGCGAGCTGTTGATTCCGGTGGGAGCCCGTGGCTCTGCACTGGGGGCGGGCGTCGCGAGCGATGTCTCGGGCGCCGAAGCGATCTACTGGAACCCCGCGGGTGTGGCGAGGTTGGAAGGCACGGATGGGCTCTTCAGCCACACCACCTACTTCGCGGATATGAAGGTCAACTACGCCGCGATCGCCGTGAAGGCTGGCGGGATCGGCGTGTTGGGCTTCAATGCCAAGGTGCTGTCAGTGGGCGACGTGATCGTCACCACCGAATCAGCGCCGGATGGCACCGGCGAAATCGTGGAGCCGACTTTCACCGTGCTGGGACTCACGTGGGCCAGGGCCTTCACGGACCGGGTCAACTTCGGGATCACCAGCAACTTCGTGAGCGAGCGATTGCTCAGCATGAGTGCGAGCGGAGTGGCGTTTGACTTCGGTGTGCAGTACGACACGGGTTGGCGGGGTCTCAAGCTCGGCATGGCGATGAAGAACTTCGGGAACTCGATGGCGTTCAACGGTGAGAACCTCGAGGTGAATCTGCTGCCTCCGGGGTCCGATCCAACGGCTTCGAATCGCACCCTGCGGTTCACGACCGCCAACTTCGAGATGCCGTCGTACTTCACGCTCTCGGGCACCTACGACCTGTATCACTATGGTGAGAACCAACTGAAGCTCATGGGCGCGTTCCAGAACAATAACTTCCTCGGAGACAACCTCGGCGCAGGCGCCGAGTGGACCTACAAGGAGATGTTCGCGCTGCGCGGTTCGTGGTTCGGTACGGGCAATACCTCCGCGAATGAGGCGGGGGACCAGTCGGTCAAGTTCTCTGGCGGTGATGACCTGTATCAGGGCGTCGCCCTGGGCGCAGGCGTCAAGCTCAAGACCGGCGGCACCAACCTGGGCGTGGATGTCTCGTGGCGCCCGGTGAAGAACTACTTCGACGATGTGGTGGAGTTCGGGCTGCGGCTCAAGTTCTAGGCCCGATCGGGATTCACAGGGGCCCGCGGAGGCAGTCGCCTTCGCGGGCCTTCCTGTCGCGTAGCTGCCTGCGAGGGGTGAGGCCGGATTGCTTGTCCACCGCGCAGGCGCGCCCCTATACTGGCGCCCGTTTCAGGGAGACCAATGAGGAACCCATCTGCCCATGGCCACCTGGCCCTGGGATGTCCCACCGAGCCGCACGGCCCCCTGGCCCTGCGAGGAGGATTCATGGCAGCCATCGGCGCCAATTCCCAGTTGAACCCGCTCGAGAACGCCGAGCGTCAGTTCGAAGAGGCCGCGACCAAGCTCAAGCTCAATGATGGCGTGAAGGAGATGCTCAAACGCCCTCGCCGCGCCACCATCCAGTCGCTGCCGATCATGATGGACGATGGGACGATCAAGGTGTTCACGGGTTATCGCGTGCAGCATTCCATCGCGCGCGGGCCCGCCAAGGGCGGCATCCGGTTCCACCAGGATGTCACCCTCGAAGAGGTCGAGGCGCTCGCGTCGTGGATGACGTGGAAGTGCGCCGTGGCCGACATTCCCTTCGGCGGTGGCAAGGGCGGGATCAAGGTCGATCCGCGGTTGTTGTCTCGCAGCGAACTCGAGCGCCTCACGCGCCGCTACGCGGCCGACCTGTCGGACCTCTTCGGTCCCGAGAGCGACGTACCGGCTCCGGATGTGAACACGGGCGAGCGCGAGATGGCGTGGTTCGTGGACACCTACTCCATGCATGAGCGTCGCACCGAGCTGGCCGTGGTCACCGGCAAACCCATCGAGATCGGTGGCTCGCAGGGCCGTCGGGAGGCCACCGGCCGCGGTGTCATGCTGTGCATCGAGCAGATGTGCAAGCACCTCAAGATGCCGCTCGCGGGTGCGCGCGTCGCGGTGCAGGGCTTTGGCAATGTCGGCGGTGTTTCGGCCGATCTGCTGTTGCGCGATTGCGGCGCGAAGATCGTCGCGGTCTCCGACGTCTCGGGCGCCATCCACAACCCGGCGGGGCTCGACGTCCCAGCGCTGCTCAAGTATGCCGCCGAGAAGAAGAGCATCCTCGGGTTCCCGGGATCGCAAACGCTCAACACGTCGATCATCGAGTATGACTGCGACATCCTGGTGCCGGCCGCGCTCGAAAACCAGATCACCGCGGACAATGCCGCAGGCGTGAAGGCGAAGATCATCGGCGAAGGGGCCAACGGCCCGACCACGCCGGATGCCGATAAGATCCTCGAGAGCAAAGGAATCTGGGTGATCCCCGACATCCTGTGCAACGCGGGTGGCGTGACCGTGTCGTACTTCGAGTGGGTGCAGAACCGTATGGGTTTCTACTGGCCCGAGTCGGAAGTGAACTCACGTCTTCGCCAATACATGGAGAAGGCATTCGCGGATGTGCTCAAGACCTCGCTCGAATCCAAGGAGTCGCTGCGCATGGGCGCCTACATGGTGGCCATCAAGCGCGTGCACAAGGTCCACGAGCTGCGCGGCATGTACGCCTGAGCTCGGCGGTTCAGCGGCGAATGGGTCCGAACAGTGCCTTCACCATCCCCCAGCTCGCTGCAATGGGGGTGAGGTCGGTCGAACTCGCTGAACGCATCACGGGTACGGGGCGAGATTGCGGCATGCCGCTGGGCGGGATGGTTTCGTCATCCCAGCCCGAGATCCACCAGCGCGTCGAGTCATTCGTGGCGCCAGGAAGATCGGTGGGGATGGCAGCGGAATCGCCGCGTACCAGATAGAACAGCGCGAACCCGGTCACCTCGAGCGTGCTGCCATCGGCAATCTCGACCTTGAGGTTGACCGTGGTGCGAATGGCCTTGTGCCACTTGCCGTTCTTGCCCGGGCGGGTGTCCGGCAGGGCGAACAGGTTCTTGTCGAAGTCGAGCACTATCCGGCTGGCCGGTGGGCGGTCGCTGCCGCCGACGAACAGGTTCGTGGCCGTGGTGAGTTCCTCTTCGCGATCGACCGGGCGATCGCGGTTCTGGCCCGCCGAGTCGCCCACCGCGAACTTGAACACATAGTCGTCTGTGAAGAGCTCGCGGTACTCGTCGATTGCGCGATTGTTGTAACACCACTCGAACAGCCGGATGACGTTGCTGGGCGAGTTGGGAACCGGGGCGGGCGAGGATACCCCGCGGTCGGTGGAGACCAACGGCGAGAATGGATTGAAGCAACCCACGAGCAGCAGGCACAACATGCCGATGAGGGCCAGCGCAAGCGAACGGCGGAGTGTCACAGGGCCTCCCAGTGTTGCGCCTAGGTGGATTCCAAGCGTCGCGCGCCCATGGAGAGTTGTTCGGGGTCGGTGGGATTCACGCCGATGTCGGGGTCGATCCTGTCCTGCCAGCGATAGATGAACCAGCGGCCGTTCGCCTTATAAAGGTAGAGGTCAGCGTACCCGATGGCAATGACGGCGATGTCCGTCTCGCTGGTGGAAGTGTAAAGCGTATATCGCCGGTGGATCACCGCTAAATTCGGAGCCGAGGGAAGGTCGATTTCATCGCTTTCCGAGGTCGGATCGTCATTCCAGGTCAAGGTGTACGACGCGGTGGGCCGGTATCCGACCAGATACTGGTAGAACGCCCGTTCGAGCGTCAGGTCCCACGGCTGGGGCGGATCCCGCAACGAGACCGCGCGCCACGCGTCGATCGCGGCCGGCCAATGGAATGCGTAGAACGCCTTCTCACTCGCTTGGGTCGAATCCGCGAAGGCGTTGATATACGCCGAGGCCCCGCTCTGACCCTTGTCCGCCAGCGCGGCCGTGATCGTGTCGAGCAACTTGGCAGGCGTTCTGAAATCCTCAGTCACGCCGCCGGCAGCCGGAGGCTCGGGATCTGCCGGCGTGAAGGGATTGCGACACCCTCCGACGGCCAGGAGGGCCAAGGTGAGCATGCCCAGGGCGAGCGCCCGCTGGGTGATCCGGATCAGAGCTGCCATGTGAGTTGCAGGCTCCCATTCCAGTAGTCCTGTTGGCCAAGGGGCGAGATCTGCGGCAAGCCGGAAGAGTAGGTAATGGTGCGGTCGGCGTAATAGCTGCGACCGATATTGCCGCTCAACTGACCCTTCTGGCCGAGCTTCAGGTTGAGAATCGCCTGGCCGGAGAAGTTGAGCCGTCGATTACTGCGCTGGGGCACTTCAACGCCATTGGAGGTGCCGGTGCGGTTGCTGGCCAGGTATTCCGGGGAAAGCGACAAGGACAGCGCTTGGGATGGCGAATAGGTGACGCGAGACCTCAGGGTGAAGTTCTCGTTGCCGTCCGCGCGACGGAAGTATTCTCGTCCGTCACCTGATCGCAGATAGTCGCCGCGAGGCTGTTGCCGCGCGTTGTGCGAGAGGTCGATATTCAGGCGCGGGGTGATCACCGCAGCCAGGTTGGTGATCGTGTTGTAATCCAGGGCCAGTTGGTTCCGCGTCAGGGCGAATGGATAGAAGTAGTAATCCGCCGAGATCTGGTTCGTTTGCGCCACGGTCAGGCCACGGATCAACCGGTAGCTCCAGCGCCATTCAGCGCGGTAACTGCGAGTGTCATTGTTGGACGATGTGCTCTTGGCCGACAGGTTGATGGTACGCGCCAGGCCCACATCAAGCTTGAATCCCGTATTGAGTCGTTCGGAGCGGTTGTACAGGAGCTCACTTCCATAGCCCTGCCGATATGAATCGCGCGGCACGGGCGGGCTGGCGGAGTCCGCCGTGGCGACATAGCGGTACTGGGTCAGCCCGATCGAGCTGGTGAGTTTGAACGTCATTTTCGGACCGAACTGTCGCTGCAACAGACCATCGGCAGAGTTTCCCTGCACGGTTTCGTCGTAGCCGAAGGCGCGATTGCGGCGTGGGAATCGCGACCGCGTCTGCGTGTCGGAGTAGTTCGCGTCCAGGTTCCAATCACGCAGCGCGTAGCGTCCGGCGGCTTTCGCGCCCCGGTCGTTGCGCGTCCCATTGGGCTGGGCGGAGCGGCCGAGGTTCCCCGTGAGATTCAAGAAGCGGTCGTTGTCGCGACGAAGTCGGAAGGTGGCGTCGACCGCGTCATTCTCGGTGACGATGCGGTTCACCGTGTCCGCCTCGGTCGGCGTCTCGACCCGGGTGCGGCGCACGGCGTAGTTGAGATTCATGCCAATGGGAGCACTCTGGTACAGGGCGAGGGTGCCGCGCAGGTTGGTGCTCAGGTCGTGCGTGGATAGTTCGGTCAACGACCGCGGGCGGCGTGTCTGCGACAGGTTGCCCGCAACCTGCCCGAACACGTCGTTTGATAACCAGGTGCCCCGCGTTGCGCGCACGCGTCCATTGAGGTCTCCCGAGAATCCCCGCTTGATCTGGGAGACGTTCTTCAGGTCGAGTAGCCCGGTGAAGAGGTTGAGCTCAGAGGTGACTCCCTTGGCCGGCCGTTGGCGGGTCCGGCTGGAGAACTGGAATTCGTTCTTGGTCTCCCCCTCGTTGTTCGTGGAGCCGGGATCGCGGCTGTCGAAGCGCTCCAGATTGGCCCGACCGCCGAGTGAGAAATCCGGCGAGAGTTTCCAACCGGTCTCGGTCGTGGACTGACGCGTCTGGCGCAGGCTGACTCGGCCGCCCGTGTTGTAGCGGTCCATGTTGATATTGGTGCCATTACGCACGAACAGCTTGCCCACCGTGAGGTTGTAGTCCGATCCATTGGTCCAGGTACTGCTCGAACGCTGGATGTTGTACCCACTCGTGTAGCGAAAATCGGTGGAGGCGCCCCGGCGGCCTGTGGCCGCGGTCGCAAGAGGATTGAAACGCTCCCGAAGCAGAACGGGTCCAACGCTATCCACCGGCATCCCCAGGCTGTCCGCCATCACCAGGAGCCGGGGGATGCTGAGCCGGTAGCGCACCATGAAGGCGCGCAGCGTATCGGGCGTCATCTGCAGGCTGTCGGCGGTGGGGAAGAGCGCATGGAAGTCCAGCCCCAACGTGTCGCGCAGCAGGGTTGTGTCTGCGAACGCGAAACGGTTGGAGCCGCGTTGTTGGGCCTGGCCGGGCATGACCTGACTGAGCAGGCCGACAAGGACCGGCAGGACCAGCAGGGAGAGACGACCTGGGCTTCGCGTCATGCGGGTCGGAAGCGGACTCCGGGAGGTTGGCAGGAAAGGGTCACCACCATGAGAGGAAAGCACATCATGTGCCGGGGCACCATGGCATACCCCACGAACGCTCGCGCTGCACAGAAAACTGCGGTTGCGGCAACGCTGAAGGGGGTATCGGCCAAGGGCCCGGGGGCCATACAGCGCCCCGCCCAATTGGCGGGGAGCGCGAGCAGGTCCTCCAGGCGCCTTGCAATGCCTTGCCGCGTAGCGCGTTCGGATGATAGCTTGCGTCAGATTCGGAGGGCATGGAAGCCGCGCCGGTCAGCCCGCCTCGCAACTTGCTTCCGCCTGCCCCTCCTACAACTCCCGTTCGTCCCACCCCAGCTCACGAGGCAGGGATGTTTCTCGACAGCTTGATGGGGTTCTTCTCCACCGATGTCGCCATGGATCTCGGCACGGCCAACACGCTCGTATGGGTGAAAGGGCGTGGGATCGTCCTGAACGAACCCTCCGTGGTCGCAGTGGACAAGACCTCGAACCGCGTGCTCGCCGTTGGCAGTGAGGCCAAACTCATGTTGGGCCGCACGCCCGAGGAGATCAACGCCGTGCGTCCGCTCAAGGACGGCGTGATCGCGGACTTCACGGTGACCGAGCACCTGCTGCGCGAGTTCGTCCATCGCGTGCAGAAGCACAAGTTCCTGGTGCGCCCCCGCATCATCATCTGCGTGCCTTCGGGCATCACCGAAGTGGAGAAACGCGCCGTCATCGACAGCGCGGTGCGCGCCGGCTGTCGCGAGGTCCTGCTGGTGCCCGAGCCCATCGCCGCTGCGATCGGAGTGGACCTGCCAGTCGACACTCCCACGGGCAACATGGTCGTGGATATCGGCGGCGGCACCACCGAGATCGCGGTCATCGCCCTGAACGGCATCGTCACCAAGACGAGTATCCGCACGGGTGGCGATGAGATGGATGAAGCCATCGCGATCTACGCCAAGAAGGCCTACAACATGCTCATTGGCGAGCAGACGGCGGAGCGTATCAAGATCGAGATCGGCTCGGCGTTCCCGTTGCCCGAAGAGATGGATATGGAGATCAAGGGGCGCGATCTAGTGCGCGGCATCCCACGGACGCTGCGGGTCTCTTCGGTCGAGATTCGAGAGGCGCTCCAAGAGCCCGTCGGCCAGATCGTCAATGCGCTACGCGAGTCGCTCGAGCGCACGCCGCCCGAACTCGCAGCGGACATCGTGGATCGCGGCATCTACATGACGGGTGGCGGCGCGCTGCTGCGCGGTCTGGACCTGCTCATGCGCGAGGTCACGAACCTCAACATCCGAGTCGCGCAGGACCCACTCACTTGCGTCGTGCGCGGCGCAGGCAGAATCCTCGAGCACCTTGAGGATTACGAGAAGGTCATCCTGAGCGGACACCGGGACTAGAGGGCGGCCCTCGCGGCCGACGAGAGCCCACTTTGGCCAACATCCTGCCTCCCGCCGAGCGCCGCAGTGTCATCCTGGTGATGACGTATGCGGCGCTCTCGCTATTCCTGCTCGTGGTAGGTGAGCGCATCCCTACGGCGGCATTGCGTAGTGCGGGCGCGACGGTGTTCGAACCCTTCGATCGCGTCGCGCTCTGGGGCGATCGCGCCCTGATGGCGTGGCGCGAGAATCAGGAACTGCACCGGCGGATCACCACACTCGAATTGCAGAATCGGCAGTTGCGCGGCGCGCAACACGAGAACCAGAGCCTGCGGGCGCAGCTCGGACTGCCGGAATGGCGCGGGCTGGTGGTGCATCCCGTCGAGGTGCTGGCCCTGAGTGGCGACCCCACGCCCACCGCCGCCACGCTCAGCGCAGGCGCGAAGCAGGGCGTGAAGGTGGGGGATGCGGTCATGACGAGCGATGGCCTGATCGGCCGGGTGAGCGAGGTGTATGGCACATTGTCACGTGCATCGTTGCTCACCGATCCGAACCTGGCCGTGGCCTGTGAGGTCGAGAGCACCGGGGTGAACGGCATCCTTCGCTACACGCCCTCGCCGCTGCCGCGCCTGCTCATCACTGCGGTGCCCCTGGCGGACACGATCCGGCTGGGCGAGCGGGTCATGACTTCGGATCTTTCGGTGCGTTTCCCGCGCGGCATCCCGGTCGGGACCGTCACGCGCATGACGCGCGACGCCACCGGGCTGATGCAGGAGATCGAGGTGTGGCCGGCCGCGCAGCTCTCGCGGATGCGGCACGCCTTCATCGTGCCCGGTCCGACGATGCCCGTGGATGGAATGGTGCGGCCGCGGCTTGAGTTCGAACCTGTGCGCAGCGCCGTGACGGGCGCGCTGACCGCGCGCGATAGCACGAAGCGTGCGCGATGAGGCCGATCCTCGGATTCATGTGGCTCGCGGCCATCGCCTTGCTGATCCGCACCACTGCGCTTTCGAGCCTTGCCACCCACGGCATCCTCCTGGATGTGCTCGCCTTCGCCACGGTGGTGTGGGCGCTGCGTCACGGCGATGCGTGGGGTTCCACTTTGGGATTCCTGTTGGGCCTTGCGGCGGACTTGGATGCCGCCCATTGGCTGGGTCGTCATGCACTGGGCCTCTCGCTGCTCGGCTACGCGGTAGGGCGGTTGTCGAACACGCTCGTGCGAGAGAGTGCGCGCACTCAGTTCGTGATGCTCGCCACGGCAACCGCGTTGCACCAGTCCTGGAGCGCGGCCTTCGAGTGGTCGGGGGGCGTGGCGGGCATTCCCTTCCTGCTCACGCGTGTGCTGGTCGCCACGCTGGCGACCGCACCGGTTGGAACGCTTCTCCTCATGGGATTGCGCCGACTCACGGGTCGGCCGCTTTTCGGACATGCCCAGCGGACCTCCTCGACACATCCGGGATGAGCGCTTCGGCGTTCTCGGCGCGATCGTGCTCGCGGGCTTCGGCCTCGTGGCGATGGGCCTGTTGCGTCTTCAGGTCGTGCAGCACGAGGAACTCAGCCGCCTGTCCGAGCAGAACCGTATCCGACTCGATGTGATCCGCGCGCCCAGGGGCGCGATCCGCGATCGTTTCGGACGCTTGCTCGCCGATAACCAGCCCAGTTTCGATATCGTCTTCCGCCCCCTGCCGGCTGAGAGCACCACGCGCGTGCGGGCCGTGGTGCATCAGGATTGGGTCGCGCGTGTCGCCGCGCTCGTGGCAGATGACACCGCGAATGTTAAACGCCGCGTGGTGGATGCGAATCGAACCGGGCAGACCGCCATCCTGCGCCGCAACGCACCCTATGCGGTCATGGCCGCCGTCGAGGAGTCGCGCGGTGACCTCTCCGGGCTTGATGTGCAGGTCGCGCCCATCCGACGGTATCCCGAGGGAACCTTGGGGGCGCAGCTCCTGGGCTACGCCGGCGAAATCAACGATCGCGAGTTGGCAACGCGTAAAGACAAAGGCTACGGGTTGGGTGACCTGATCGGAAAGACCGGAGTGGAGCAGCAGTACGAAGAACTCCTGCGTGGTGTGGATGGTGCCGAGTTCGTGGTGGTGAATGCCAAGGGCAAGCGTGTTTCCACGTTATCCGAGGGTCCGCCGCGCCTACCCGAACCCGGCCACGATGTGATCCTCACAGTGGACCTCGATGTGCAACGGGCGATGGAAGAGGGGATGAGTCCCATCGATCGCGGCGCCGCGGTGGCGATCGAT
>JBDSKE010000113.1:0-8628 GCA_039917105.1 Candidatus Eiseniibacteriota bacterium
CAGGGGCAGCTCGACCGCAGGACGCACTCGATCCATCCACGACGGGTCGCCCAGGAAGTGGTCCGGTTCGGTCACCAGCGATACGGCTGCTGCGCCCCCCTGCTGATACAACTGCGCCATGCCCACCGGGTCGACCTGCTCGCTGAGCACGCCCTTGCTGGGTGAGGCGCGCTTCACTTCGCACAACAAGTTGAGCGGAGCATCCCCGGTGGCTCGCCGAAGGGCTTGTTCGAGTCTGCCCGCGGTGCGGCCGGGTGCGAGTTGCGCGCGCAGCCACCCCTGGGGGCGATCGAGCTTCATGGCCTCGATGCGCCGCCGCCGGTCGCGGGTGATGTCGGCGAGAAAGTCGATGCCCTTGCGAGCAGTCACCCCAGTTCCCCTGCTTGAGCGGGTGCAGTGCGCGGAGCTCGCTCGGCGATCACGATCACGCATCCGGCGACCAGGTCGTGCAGCGTCTGGCGGCGCGAGGTCCAGAGGTTGAACAGGTACCCGACCCCGCACAGGAGCGCCGAGAGGAATTGGGCGAAGTAGCGGCCCGACGCCCGCGCGAACGAGATGCGACGCGCTTCCAGGTCCATGACCTGAAGTCCGAGCAATTGCTGTCCAAGGGTCGCCTGACGCGAGGAGCTCTCCAGTAGGGCGCAGTAGAGCCAGAGCATGATGAGCGAGCCCAGGTTCACGAGGAGTTCCTTGGCGACATCCGGCCCAGATGAGGTGGCCAACAGGGGTAAGCCAAGCAGAACTTTCACGATCGCAGGTGGGAAGTACAGGATCACGCTGTCCACGATCGCGGCGCCGACTCGTCTCCAGAATCCACCGAAAGAGGTGCGCGGCCAGTGCGCCACTCGCGATGCCAGAACGTGCGGTTGAGCTGTCACCGGGGCGCCCTCCAGGCATTGCATGGAGGCGCCGCAGGAGGCACACGTCGTGCTGGGTTCCGGCAACCAGGTGCCGCAACGGCCGCAGAACATGATCAGCTCCGGAAGGCGGCCATCTCGGCCAACTTCCTGGCCGCGGCGCCCGAATCGATGGCTTCCTGCGCGCGCTCCACGCCGCTCGCCAGATCGGCCACCGCGCCTGCCACGAGCAGTGCCGCGGCCGTGTTCAGCACGACGATGTCGCGGGCTGCACCCCGCCCTCCCTCGAGCACGGCTCGCACCCGGGTGGCGTTCTCGGCCGCACTGCCGCCGGCCACCCCGCTCTTGTCGGTGTGGGCCAGGCCGAACTCTGCAGGATCGATCTGGTATTCGGTGATCTGGCCCGACTTGAGTTCTGCCACATGGTTCGTGGCGAAAACGGTGAGCTCGTCCATGCCGTCCTTGCCATGCACGACCATGGCCCGCTCGCTCCCCAGCGAGTGCAGCACATCGGCAAGCGTGCGCACCAGATGGTCGGAGTAGACCCCCAACAGTTGGTGTGTTGCTCCGGCGGGATTCGTGATCGGGCCGAGCACGTTGAAGAATGTGCGAACGCCCAACTCGCGGCGCGGACCCGTGGCGTGCCGCAGCGCACCATGATAGTTGGGCGCGAACAGGAACGTGATGCCGACGATATCGATTGAACGACCGGCATCCTCGGGGGTGAGATCGATGCCCACACCCAACGACTCGAGCACATCGGCGCTACCGGTCCGGCTCGAGACCGCGCGGTTGCCATGCTTGGCCACCGCCACGCCACAACTGGCCACCACGATCGCGACGGTGGTGCTGATGTTGAAGGTCCCGGCGTTATCGCCGCCGGTTCCACAGGTGTCGAGCAGTGGCGAGCGGCGCGTGCGCAGTGGCGAGACGCGCTGGCGCATGGCCTCGGCCATGCCCGCGATCTCATCGGGTGTCTCACCCTTCATCCGCAGCGCCACGGCGAGGGCCGCGATCTGCGAGGGTGTGGCCTCGCCCGCCAGGATCTGGTCCATGCTGGCGCGGGCGAGTTCCCGACTCAGGTCCTCGTGCGCGACGACGCGGGCGATGGCGGACTGGATCAAGTCGAAGTTCTCCTCTGCTGGCGACACAGGGTCAGGAAGTTCTCGATCAGGCGCAGGCCCTGTTGGGTGAGTACCGATTCCGGATGGAACTGCACGCCCCAGGTTTCGTGGTCCTTGTGCTTCAATCCCATCAGCTCACCTTCGGGTGTCCACGCCATGATTTCGAGCACCTCGGGAAGCGTGTCGCGCTCGACGATGAGCGAATGGTATCGGGTGGCCTCGAACGGATTGTCCAGCCCCGCGAACAACCCACGACCCTTATGCAGGATGGGGCTGGTCTTGCCGTGCATGAGGCGCGGCGCTCGCACCACCTTGCCGCCATAGACTTCGCCGAGCGCTTGATGTCCCAGGCACACGCCCAACACCGGTACTTTGCCCGCCAGCGCCTGGAGCGCGGACTCCGAAATACCGGCATCACGCGGCTCGCCTGGCCCTGGCGAGATGAGCAGGCCCTCGAGGTTGTCGAGGCCCTCGAGCTCGGCCACCGTGATGGCATCGTTGCGACGCACCATCACCTCGGCCCCCACGGTGCCCAGGTACTGGACCAGGTTGTAGGTGAACGAGTCGTAGTTGTCGATGACCGCGATCACCGTGTCCCCCGCTCAGCGCGCTGCACGGCCAACCATAGCGCGCGGCCCTTGTTCATGGTCTCCTGCCATTCGTGTTCCGGCACGGAGTCTGCCACGATCCCCGCTCCCACTCCCCAGTAAGCGCGGCCATTGGCGTACACCAGCGTCCGGATCGTGATGGCAAGGTCGAGATTGCCATGGTAATCGAAATGCCCGATCGCGCCGGCGTACACGCCACGACGCACTGGCTCGAGCGCCTCGATGATCTCCATGGCGCGCACCTTGGGCGCTCCCGAGACGGTGCCCGCCGGGAACGTGGCGCGCACGGCGTCGAGCGGGGCCAATTCGCCTTTCACACGTCCGCGCACATTGCTCACCAGGTGCATCACCTGCGAGTAACGTTCGACCTTCATGTACTCGTTGGTCTCGACGGTGCCGTACTCGGCCACCCGGCCGATGTCGTTGCGGCCCAGATCCACGAGCATGACGTGCTCGGCGCGTTCCTTGTCATTCGCCAACAGCTCTTCCTCGAGCCCGCGATCCTCATCCGCGGTGCGCCCGCGCGGTCGAGTGCCCGCAATCGGGCGTACTTCGATGGTGCTGTCGGTGCGACGCACCAGCACTTCGGGACTGGAGCCGACGATGGAAAAATCGCCCAAGCGCAGGAAGTACATGTACGGGGATGGGTTCGTGACCCGCAGCGCGCGATACCCTTCGAACGCGGGCTGGGAGACCTCGGCGCTCATGCGATGCGCGAGCACCACTTGGAAGATGTCGCCGGCGCGGATGTGTTCCTTGGCCACCTCGACCGCACTGCAGAACGCCTGTTGGCTCATGGAAGATTGCGGCTCACTCGCTTCGCCCCACGCGGGCGGTTCAATCCAGCTGAGCGGTTTGCGCAAGCGCTCGACCTCGGCATTCAGTCGGGCGACCGCCGCTTCGTAAGCGTTGTCGGCATCCTCACCGCCGCGCGCATGCGTCACGACCTTCATGGTGTGCGTCAGGTTGTCGAAGACGCTCACCACGTCGCCGAACAAGAACACGGCGTCGGGCAGGTGAAGCTCGTCCTTTGCAGTTTCGGGCAGGCGCTCGAACCAACGCACCGCATCGTAGCCCAGGTACCCCACCGCCCCGCCGCAGAAGCGCGGCAGTCCCGGCAGTGCCACGGCCTGATGCTGTTGCAGGAGTTCGGCCAACTCCACCATGGGCGCGCGCGCCAGTGGATGCACGCTGCCGTTCTCGTGGAGTTCCGACTTGCCCGCGCGCGCGATGAACACCTTGGAGGGGCGGCTGCCGAGGATGGAATAACGCCCCCACTTCTCGCCCCCCTCGACGCTCTCGAGGAGGAAGCCGTAGGGGCCGTCATCGATCTTTCGGAACGCCGACACGGGAGTGTCGTGGTCGGCGAAGACCTCGCGATAGACGGGCACCAGTTTGCCCGTCTTCGCCAGCGCGTGGAACTCGGAGCGGGTAGGAACGATCATGCGGGGATCAGGGGCCGCCTTTGCCCGCCGGAGTCGCGAGCAACTCGCGGGCCTGACGGCGGGTGGTGTCGGTCACCCTCTCGCCCGCGAGCATCCGGGCCAGCTCCTCGACCCGCTCATTCGGCTCGAGAGCCTCGATGCGGGTGACGGTGCGACCGGAAGTGACGCGCTTGGCCACTGTGAAGTGGCAACCGGCCAGCGCGGCGATCATGGGCAGGTGGGTGACGCAGATGACCTGACGATGCTCGGCCAGACGCCGGAGTCGCTCCCCGACCGCCTGCGCGACGGCACCGCCAATGCCGGAATCTACTTCGTCGAACACGAGAAGGTCAACGCGGTCACGGGCTTGCAGCGCACACTTGAGCGCCAGCATGACCCGCGACAGCTCCCCTCCCGAGGCGATTCGTTGCAGCGGCCTCGCGGGCTCACCCGGATTGGCGGTGAAGGCCAGTTCCACCGCATCCAGCCCGGTCGGCGTTGGCCTGCCACTCTCCGCCGGCGTGACTTCGAATGCGATGCGGGCGTGCGGGAAGCCGAGTGGCTTGAGCTCGCGGCTCAGCGTCTGGCTCCACTCCTTGGCGGCAGCCATTCGGCGGGCGGTGAGTGCGCTGCCCGCCTTGAGGCAAGCCGCCTCGGCATCGGCAAGCCTGTTGTTGGCGCGCGCCAGCGCCCCTTCCGCATCCTCTCCCTGCGCCAACTCGGCACCCAGTTCGTCGCGCCAGGTGAGCAAGTCCGCGACGCCGCGCCGATACTTACGCTGCAGCCTGGCGTACATCTCGCGGCGCGATTCGATCTCCTCGAGGTGAGCGGGATCGACTTCGAGCGAGCCCAGATAGTGCCCGAGCGTGCGCGAAGTCTCCTGCGCCGCAATGACGGCGTCGGTCAAGGGCTGCAATGTCTCGGTCAGACTTGGGTCGAGTGCCGCCGCCTGCTCGAGCGCATGCTGAGCTGCACCCAACGATTCCAGCGCGGTCCCCTCCCCCTCGGACAGGCGATCCAATGCGGAAGTGGTGAGTGAGCGCAGCCGATCGGCGTGCGCCAGGCGCGACGCTTCGATCCGCAGGTCGGCCTCCTCGCCTTCGGCCAATCGAGCTTCGTCCAGTTCGCGTGCGGCCGAGTGCAGGTAATCGCGTCGTTCGGCATAGGTTGCGAGTGAGTCGTGCAGGCGCGACAGCTCGCCCTCGGCCTCACGCAGCGCCGCGAGCGCTTCGGAATATCGCGTGCGTTCGTCCTCGAGCGCTGCAAGGCGGTCGAGGGTGGCCAACGCGGCGCCCTCGCGTAACAAGCTCTGGTGCTCGTGCTGCCCGTGCAGGTCGACCAGCAACTCGCCGAGCCGTTTGAGCGACGCGAGCGTAACGGGCGACTGGTTCACCGACGCGCGACTACGTCCTTGGGCCGAGACCTCGCGACGCACCACGAGCGACTCCCCATCGAAATCGAGGCCCCACTCCTCGAGTAGGACGCCCACGCGTTTGGCGGTGTCGCCATCCAAGTGGAACTCACCTTCGACCACCGCCGCCTTCGCACCGTCGCGCACCAGTTCGGCTTCTCCCCTGCCCCCCACGAGCAGGCCGAGCGAATCCACCATGAGCGACTTGCCGGCCCCGGTCTCACCCGTGACCGCATGGAGTCCACGTCCGAGTTCGATCTCGGCGCGTTCCACCAGCGCGAGATCACGGATGACGAGGCGTTCGAGCATGGCGACTCCGGTCCATGGGGGCATGGCGCATGGCGGTCATAGACTTCGCCGCTCGCTGCCCTGCCAGCCGAGCTTGGCCTGCAATGCCCGCAGAAACGGGCGATCCGGATTCTCGTACACCCGCACCACAAGCGGCGACAACTTCATCTCGACCACATCGTCCTTCACCAGGTCGACGGCGTCCTGCCCATCGAGCACCAGCAGCGCAGGGCCAGGGCTCATGATGCCCACCGTCACCGGCGCGCCGGGTGGCAAGACCAGCGAGCGACTGCCAAGCGCATGCGCACACGCTGGCGTGACGACCAGGGCGTCGAGCGTGGGGGCCACGAGCGGGCCGCCGGCACTCAGCGAGTAGGCGGTGGAACCACTCGCGCTCGCGGCGATGATGCCGTCGGCAACCAAGTGTCCCAGGTCGTGGCCCAGCGCGCCGACGCGCAGGTGGATCGCGGCGTAGCTCACGGCGCTGCGCACGACGGCATCATTGAGTGCAAAGCCCTTCGGGCCGGTGCGGCCGCCACGCGCCCGGCGGATCAGGGTTTCGACTCCGCTGCGATGCGAAATGCGCCAGGCGCCTTTGAAGACAGCGTTCAAGGTTGGCGTGAGTTCGCTCGCCTCGGCGGCCGCCAGGAATCCGAGTCCGCCCAGATTGATGGGGAGGAGCACAGCCTTCTTCCCAGCCAGCGCGCGGCCCGCCGCAAGCACGGTGCCGTCGCCGCCCAGCGAGATCATCAACTGGCACCACGCGCCCAGTTCCACGATGGGTTCGCCACTGCGGTGCATCGCGGCGGCGAGGTCGCGATCCAACCGTACTTCGCACCCCCGCTTGCCCAATACTGTGACCAGGCGCGCGGCGGTACGCCTGACCTCGAGCCGTCCGGTGTGTCCGATGATGGCGACGCGGCGGATGTTCGGCTTCACTGGAGCTGGCGCTGGCTGGTCCGCACGAACTCGCGCACGTTGGCCACCAGGCCATCGGCGTCCAGACCGCAGAGCTGCAGCAACTCGTCGCGCTTGCCATGCAGCACGAACTCCTCGGGCAGCGCGATTCGATGTAACGGGACATGCTGCAAGCCATGCTTGTCGAGGCACTCGCTCACGGCGCTGCCGAAGCCGCCCATCACGACATTCTCCTCGACCGTGACGATGCGGCCCACGCTTCGGGCCAGGCCGATGACGGCACGACTGTCGACGGGGGCGGCAAAGCGCGCATTCACCACCGTCGCCGAGATGCCTTCGGCGGCCAGCTTCTCGGCTGCCAGCAGCGCGGGCGCCACCATCGTGCCGAGCGCGAAGATGGCCACATCCCCGCCCGCCCGCAATTGTTCGGAGGCACCGACCACCAGGATGCGCGGCTCGCCCGTAGGGAGTTCGGCATCGGGCACATTGCTGCGCGGATAGCGCACCGCGATCGGCCCCTGGCCCTGCCAATGCGCGGCTGTCCACATCATGTCGCGCAACTCGGAGCCGTCTTTGGGTTGCATCACCACGCACCCGGGAATCATGCGCAGGTAGCCCACGTCGAACACCCCGTGCTGGGGTGCGCCGTCCTCGCCCACCAGGCCCGCGCGGTCCAGGCACAGCATGATCTTCAGCTTCTGCACCGCGACATCGTGGATGATCTGGTCGAACCCGCGCTGCAGGAACGTCGAATAGATCGTCGTGATGGGTAGCATGCCCTCGGCGGCCAGGCCGGCCGAGAACGTGACCGCGTGCTCTTCGGCCATGCCCACATCGAAGAAACGCTCGGGCATCTTCTTGGCGAATGCGGTCAGCCCGGTGTTGTCGGTCATCGCTGCGGTCACCGCCACGGCGTTCGGGAAGTGTTCGCCGATCATCACGGCCATCTCGCCGAAGACATGCGAGTAGGTCTTCCTGGCGCCCTTGCTCGGAGTGCCGGACTCCGGATCGAACACGCCGATTCCATGGAATGTGGTGCGATCGGTCTCGGCGGGCAGGTAGCCCTTGCCCTTCTGGGTCACCACATGCAGCAGCACCGGCTCCTCGAAGCGCTTGAGGTCCGAGAGCGTCTCGTGCAGGACGTCGAGATCGTGGCCGTCGATCGGGCCGAAGTACTTGAGCCCCATCTCCTCGAACAGGATGGTGGGCGCCACCATGTTCTGCAGCCCTTCCTTGACGCGGCCCGCCCCCTGTTGTGCCCGGAAACTCTTGGGCAGCTTGCCAAGCATCTCCCACACGTCATGTTCGAGCCGCAGGTAGATGCGACTGGTCGTGAGCTTGGTCAGGTAGCGGTGGATCGCACCGATGTTGGGCGAGATACTCATCTCGTTGTCGTTGAGGATGACGATCAGGCGTTTCTTGAGTTCGCCCGCGTTGTTCAGCCCCTCGAACGCCATCCCGCCGGTGAGTGCGCCATCGCCGATCACCGCGATGACATGGTGGCTCTCGCCCTTGAGATCGCGCGCCGCGGCAAAGCCCAGTGCGGCCGAGATCGAAGTGCTGCCATGACTGGTGCCGAAGTGGTCGTGTTCGCTCTCGATACGGCGCGGGTATCCCGCCAAACCATCCAGTGTGCGAAGCGTGTCGAACCGAGCGAAACGGCCGGTCAACAACTTATGCGGATAGCTCTGGTGGCCCACATCCCAGATGATCTTGTCGGTCGGCGAGTCAAACACGCGGTGCAGGGCGAGCGTGAGCTCGACCACCCCCAGGTTGGGCCCCAGGTGACCGGCATTGCGGGCGACCGTCTGGATGATCACATGGCGCATCTCGGCGGCCAGTTTCGGCAGATCCTCAGGCGCGAGGGCCTTCACATCGGCCGGTGAATGGATGCGATCGAGCATGCTCATAAGGGGTGGACTCGATTCCAGAGGAGCGCGCTCATGACGCCCAGCGCTGCCCCGATGAAGACTTCGAACGGCGTGTGTCCCAGCAGCT
>JBDSKE010000114.1:0-37429 GCA_039917105.1 Candidatus Eiseniibacteriota bacterium
CGTAACTTCGGACAGCTCATCCCCATCGTCGACCCTTCACGAAGGCGCCGGCGACCACCCTACGGAAGCTGAAGAAGTGTCACCCATGTGCCCGGTCTGATCTGAGGACTATGTTCCCGGTTGCACCTCCGAAGCTACCGCACCCTCACCACCCTCGCGCTCCTCACCCCGCCCGCCGTCACCAATCTCGCCAGATACAACCCCGGAGCTGCGACGCGACCTTGGCTATCGCGCCCATCCCAACGCGTGGTGTGCGGCCCCGCCGCGGCGAATCCCGCGTGCAAAAGCGCCGCGCGTCGACCACTCACATCGAACAACGCGAGCTCCGCAGCGCCGGCCGCAGGTAGCGACCACGAAAGCGCCAGCTCGCCGCGCCCCGGGTTGGGCCACGCACTCAACGCAAGACCGCTCGCTGCTGGGCCCGCCACGTCGAGCGGCAAGATATCGCTGGAGAACTCGATGCGCAGCGAATCGAGCGATCGCAAGTCATCGGGCGAGGTCGAGAACGCGATCAACACCCGTGAGCGCAGGTTCATCGCGCGACGCTGCTTCGCGAACAACGGAGCGATCGCGCCCGAGGCGCCCTGCGGCCCGGCGTTGCGCGCAAGGGTCGAGCCGTGCGACATCCACGAGGGGAAGATCGAGGCGACGCTCAGGCCCTTGCCATTCTTGTAGGAGACCTGCTGCAACCATTGGCCGTCCCACCCTTCATTCACGCACCCCCCGGCGCAGTAGGTCCGCTGCAGCAGGCTTCCCGCCGTATCGCGCCAGCGCACGGCGCGATACGGCGCGAAGAACGCGACGCGCGGCATGTACACCTGCACGGCGTTCGTGTCGGGCACCTGCTCGAAGTGGATGGTGCGGTCGACGATGAACCACGGCTTATCGGCCTGGAAGGTGTAGCGCGTGACCACGATGGGCTGGTTCTCGGTTTCGGTCACGAGTTCCACCTCGACTCGGTCGGGTCGTTGCAACACCACGTTCCATGTGGCGTTGACGGTGAACTGCGGCAGGATGAAGCCATCCCCCTGCGTGCCGCGCGCACTCTGTCCCCAGAACTCGAACTGGCTGTACTCATCGGCCGAGAGGTCGAGGACGGAATCGAAGTCCTTGAAGACGACCGCGCGCAGGATCTCGGGGTCATCCGAATCGAACGTGACCCGTAGGCGGGAGGTCTCCACCCGGCGTTGCAGGGGATCCACCGTGACCGTGCCTGCCATGGTTGGGCGAGGCGCCAAGGATGCGAGTGCGAGGAGGAGCAGGAGGGCTTTCATGGGTGGAATGCCAATTGTACGCGAGAAGCGGGTGGGCCTTGCAAGCACGAAGCCCTTGAACTAGGTTCAATGTCGGTTCGCTTCCCAGACCCACCACCTTTTAATGCGGCCCGAGAGGCTGCAAAAGGAGAAGCCGGTGACCATGACTGCGCCTGCCCTGTCGACCCCGTCGCCCATGGCCGCGGGGATTTTCTCTACCCGCCCCGCCGCGGCTGACCCACGCCACCTGCTCGGACTCGAGGGGATGCCCCGCGATGCCCTCGTGGGCTTGCTGGACTCTGCGGCCCGCGAGCGGGCGTGGCTGCGTCAAGACGAGCCCAACCGCGATGACCTGGCCGGCTGCACCGTGCTGCTCGCGTTCATCGAGGACTCCACCCGCACCCGCGTGTCGTTCGAGTTCGCCGCACGCCGCCTCGGGGCCAATGTGGTGGCGTTCACGGCGGCCTCCTCGTCACTGAATAAAGGCGAGACGCTGCTGGACACCATGCGATTGTTCGAATCCATGGGCGCGCAGTTGTTGGTCATGCGCCATCCGGTCAGTGGCTCGGCGGTGTATGTGGCTCGGCACCTCGGGCGCGTCGGGGTCATCAATGGCGGCGACGGCATGCACGAGCATCCGACACAGGGATTGCTCGATCTGCTGACGCTGCGCGATGCCTGGCATAACGAGTTCGAGGGCCGCCGGTTGGTGATTGTGGGTGACATCGCACATTCTCGCGTGGCGCGTTCGGCGATTGCGGGGCTGGGTCTGCTCGGCGCGCATGTGACCGTGTGCGCTCCCGGCACGCTGTTGCCGCACGATGTCGAGGCGCTCGGCTGTTCCGTTGCCCACTCGCTTGATGAGGCCTTGGTGGGGGCGGACGGGGTCATGGCGTTGCGCCTGCAACGTGAGCGCATGGAAAAGGGATTGCTCCCTTCGCTCAATGAATACGCCGCGGTGTGGGGGGTGACGGCCAAGCGTGTGGCGCTCATGAAGCCCGACGCCGTGGTCCTGCACCCCGGCCCGGTCGAACGCGGAGTCGAGTTGAGCAACGAGGTGGCGGATGGGCCCAGGTCGTTGATCCGGACGCAGGTCGCCAACGGTGTGCCGGTGCGATGCGCGGTGCTCAAGCGTTGTTGGGATGCTGCGCGGAGCGCGCATGGCCTCACGGCGGAGTTGGCATGAGCGCGTACACGATCTTCCAGGACGCGCGCCACTGGCGAACGGGTGAGCCGATCGCGCTCGCAGTGCAAGAAGGCAAGGTGGTGCCGATGCCCGCATCCGTGCCTGCCGATGCGCGAATCGTGGACGCTCGCGGTGCAGTGCTGGCGCCGGGGTTGGTGGATCTGCACGTGCATCTACGCGAACCCGGGCAGTCGGCCAAGGAGACCATCGAGACCGGCTCGCGAGCGGCTGCAGCGGGTGGGTTCACCGCCATCGCCTGCATGCCCAACACCGATCCGGTCGTCGACTCAGCGGCGTGGGTCGAGTGGGTGCTCCGACGCGCCGACGCGGCCGCATTCTGCCGCGTGTTGCCGCTCGCGGCGGTGACCATGGGACAGAAGGGCGAGCAATTGGCCCCGCTGCTGGCGTTGGCCAAGGCCGGAGCGATCGCTTTCTCGGACGATGGCCGTCCTGTCGTGAGCGCGGCTACCATGCGACATGCGCTCGAGTACGCCAGGCAGACGGGCCGACCAATTGTTTGTCACGAGGAGGACCCCACGCTCAGGGGCGAGGGGGTCATGAACGAGGGCTTCACTGCGACGCGCCTGGGGCTGCGGGGCCTGCCCAATGCAGCCGAGAGCATCATGTGCCGCCGCGATGCCGACCTGGCCGAACTGACGGGCGGGCGCGTGCACCTGGCGCACCTCTCGGCCGCCCAGAGCTTCGATGCGCTGCGCGACGCCAAGCGACGCGCGCTGGCGGTGACGGGTGAGACCTGTCCGCACTACTGGGTGCTCACCGATGAAGCCGTGGGCGATTACGACACCAATGCCAAGATGAATCCGCCGCTTCGTGGCGACGCAGATCGCCAAGCGTGCATCGCCGCGATCCAGGACGGCACGATCGACTGCTTCGTCACCGATCACGCGCCGCACACCGTGGACGAGAAGGCCAAGCCTTTCGCCGAGGCGCCATTTGGTATCGTGGGGCTGGAAACGGCGCTGGCCCTGACGCTCACCTTCCTGGTGCGCCCGGGCCACATCCCGTTCGCGCGCGCGATCGAACTTTGGACCGAGGCTCCGAGGCGGGTGTTCGACCTTCCCCAAGTCAGCCTTGACCCGGGCTCGAACGCCGACCTCGTGCTGTTGGACCCCGATGCGGAGTGGACCGTGGATCCGATACAGTTCTTCTCCAAGGGCCGCAATACGCCGTTCGCGGGCTGGCAACTGCGCGGTCGCGTGCTCGCCACCATGATGGGCGGGCACTTCACGCATCAAGCCGAGGGCTTCGCGCTCCCTACTGGAATCGCCCTGCCACAGGTCGCGCATTGACGCGTCGACCCGCGGCGATGCTCGCGCTCGAGGACGGTCGGGTGTTCCGTGGCGAAGGCTTCGGGGCGCTGACCGAGATGACCGGCGAGGTGGTTTTCAATACCGCCATGACCGGCTATCAGGAAGTGCTCTCGGATCCCTCGTACTGCGGCCAGATCCTGACGTTCACCTATCCGCTGATCGGCAACTACGGCGTCAACGCCGATGACATGGAGAGCGAACGGTTGCGCGCGCAGGGTCTGGTCTGTCGCGACGTCTGCGACACGCCCAGCAACTATCGCTCGCAAGGAACACTGCCTGACCTGCTCCTCGAACATGGCGTGCCCGGCATCACGGGCGTGGACACCCGCGCGCTCGTGCGGCATCTGCGCGAGCGCGGGACCATGCGTGCATGCCTCAGTACGACCCGCACCGAGCCCGACGCATTGATCGACTTGGCCCGCAGCAGCCCGCGCATGGAGGGGCTTGCCCTGGCCGACGTGGTCACATGTGTCGAGCCCTATTGGTGGAATGACACGGGCCCGAGCGAGGGCGAGGCCGTGGCGGACCGCGCCAAGCCGCTCTGCGTGGTGTTCGACTTCGGGGTCAAGTACAACATCCTGCGCAGACTGCGCGCCGAAGGTTTTCGCGTGCGTGTAGTACCAGCGCGCACCAGCGTGCGCGATGTGCTTGCCCTGGGGCCCGACGGCGTGCTGCTCTCGAACGGACCCGGAGACCCGGAACCGCTCGACTTCGCCATCGCTGCCGCGCGTGAGGTGGCGCATGCGGTGCCGACGCTGGGGATTTGCTTGGGGCACCAGTTGCTCGGGCTCGCATTCGGCGCGCGCACGAGCAAGTTCCGGTTCGGGCATCGCGGCGCGAACCACCCCGTCATCGATCGGCGCACGGGCGTGGTGGAGGTGAGCAGCCAGAACCACGGCTTCATGGTGGACGCAGAGACGCTGCCGCCGGGCCAGTTCGACCTGACGCATTTCAGCGCCAACGACGGCACGCTCGAGGGCATGGTGCATCGGACACTGCCTGTCCTGAGCTGCCAATATCATCCCGAAGCAGCACCGGGACCGCATGATTCCCGGCACTGGTTCCGTGCGTTCTCCAAGTCCGTTGCGGCGCGCTCGGGCAAGAAACTCGTCCCGCTCCAAGTGGGGGCGCCCCGCTGATGCCCAAGCGCACCGACGTCAAGAAGATCCTCGTGCTGGGCGCCGGTCCCATCGTGATCGGGCAGGCATGCGAGTTCGACTATTCGGGCACCCAAGGCTGTCGCGCGCTCAAGCAACTGGGCTATGAGGTGGTGCTGCACAACTCGAACCCGGCCACGATCATGACCGATCCGGAGTTCGCGGACCGCACCTACATCGAGCCGCTGTTGCCGGAGTTCGTCGAACGCATCATCGAGAAGGAGAAGCCCGACGCCCTGCTGCCCACATTGGGTGGGCAGACCGCGCTCAATCTAGCGGTGGCGCTGTCGCATTCGGGCGTGCTCGCCAAGCATCGCGTGGAGCTGATCGGCGCCTCGCTCGAGGCGATCGAGACAGCCGAGGACCGCGATCTGTTCAAACAGTGCATGGAGAAGGAAGGGTTATTGCTGCCGCGCAGCGGCTATGCCACCAGTGTGGCGGACGCCGTGGCGCTGGGCGAGCAGTTGGGCTACCCGCTGGTGATCCGCTCGTCGTTCACCCTGGGAGGTCAGGGCTCGGGCATCGTCCGCGACCGCCGCGCGCTGCGCGAGGCGGTGCGCATCGGCATCGCCGCAAGCCCCAATGGCAGCATCATGATCGAGGAGTGCCTCGTCGGCTGGAAGGAGTTCGAGCTCGAGGTCATGCGCGACCGCATGGACAATGTGGTCATCGTCTGTTCGATCGAGAACTTCGATCCGATGGGCGTGCACACGGGCGATAGCATCACGGTGGCACCGGCGCAGACACTGACCGACCGCTGCTATCAGGAGATGCGCGATGCCTCGTTGCGGATCATCCGCGCCATCAAGATCGAGGCAGGCGGCTGCAATATCCAATTCGGAGTCCACCCCGATACGGGCGAGATGCGGATCATCGAGATGAACCCGCGTGTCTCGCGCAGCTCGGCCCTGGCCAGCAAGGCCACCGGATTCCCGATCGCGAAGATCGCCGCCATGCTGGCGGTGGGGCTCACGCTGGACGAGATTCCCAACGACATCACGCGCAAGACCCCGGCTTGCTTCGAGCCCTCACTGGATTACTGCGTGGTCAAGATCCCACGCTGGGCGTTCGAGAAGTTCCGTCGCGCCGACCGGCTCCTGGGCACCAAGATGAAGTCGGTGGGAGAGGTGATGGCGATCGGGCGCACCATGCCCGAGGCGATCCTGAAGGGCTGGAGGTCACTCGAGATGGGCGGCGACCTCTTGCCTGGAGCAGCCAGCCCGGAGCAACTCGAAGAGCTGAAGATGTCGCTGCGCGAACCGCACCCTGACCGGCTGCGCGATCTGTTCCGCGCACTGGCAGCGGGCGAGGCCCCATCGGATCTGTCGGTCCTGACGGGCATCGATCCATGGTTCCTCAACCAGATGCGCCGCATCACCTCGTTCGACGCCCTGCTCATGGATGCGGGCTGGGACGATGCGTTGGTGCGCGAGGGCAAGCGACTGGGCTTCTCGGACCGGCACCTGGCGTTCCGCTTCGGCATGACGGAGCCCGACGTGCGCGCCCGCCGTAAGTCCGCGGGAATCGTGCCGGTGATGAAGGCGGTGGACACCTGCGGCGCCGAGTTCGAGGCCGAGACGCCGTATTTCTACAGCACCTACGAGGAGGAATCCGAGGTGCCGGCCTCGACCCGACCGCGTGTGCTCATTCTGGGCAGTGGTCCCAATCGGATCGGGCAGGGACTGGAGTTCGACTATTGCTGCGTGCAGGCGGCGCTTGAACTCAAGTCGCGCGGCTACGATGTACTCATGTGCAACTCCAACCCCGAAACGGTCAGCACCGACTACGACGTGTCGACTCGGCTGTATTTCGAGCCGCTCACAGCCGAGGACGTGCTCAATATCGTCGATGTCGAACAACCCATCGGCGTGATCGTGCAGTTGGGCGGCCAGACGCCGCTCAAGCTGGCCAAGGCCCTGCATGCAGCGGGCGTACCGTTGTTGGGCACCCCGTATGACGGACTCGATCTGGCCGAGAACCGCGGGCGCTTCCGCGATCTGGTGAAGGAACTGGGTCTCTCGCAGCCTGAGTCCCGTATCGCCAGCACGCAGGAGCAGGCCATCGAGTATGCCGAGCAGTTGGGCTATCCCGTGCTCGTCCGCCCTTCGTATGTTCTGGGTGGCCGCGGCATGCGCATCGTATACACACGCATCGAGCTCGACGACTGGCTCGCGCGGGAGGCGCTGGTGTCCGAGGACGAGCCGGTGCTGATCGATAAGTTCCTCGAGGGCGCACTCGAGGTCGATGTGGACGCGGTGGCCGACGGCGAGAGCGTCATGCTCGGTGCGGTGATGGAACATATCGAGGAAGCCGGGGTGCATTCGGGCGATTCCACGTGCGTGATCCCGCCGTTCACGCTGGGCGACTCGGTGGTGCACGAGGTGCGCGAGTCAACGGCCAAGCTGGCGCGCGCGCTCGGGGTGAAGGGTCTGATGAATGTGCAGTTCGCCGTGCGACACGGCGAGGTGTTCGTACTCGAGGCCAACCCCCGCGCCTCGCGTACGGTGCCGTTCGTGAGCAAGGCGGTCGGCGTGCCCCTGGCGCGACTGGCCGCGCGCGTGATGGTGGGCGAACGCCTGTCCGATATCCGCCCGCCGGAACCCGATGTGAGCATGGTGAGCGTCAAGAAGCCGGTACTGCCGTTCAGCCGCTTTCCGGGCGAAGATGCCCTGCTGGGGCCTGAGATGAAGTCGACCGGCGAAGTGATGGGGCGCGACCTCGATTTCGGCCGCGCGCTGGCCAAGGCGCACCTGGGCTCGGGGGAACCCCTGCCCCACGCGGGTAACGTTTGCCTGAGCCTGCGCGACGACGATAAGCGCGCGATCACTTTCATGGCGATGAAACTGGTGGAACTGGGGTATGGACTGGTAGCGACTCGCGGGACCGCGCGATTCCTCAAGCGCAACGGCATCGCCGTGCGCGAGGTGTTCAAGGTGCACGAGGGACGGCCGCATGTGGTGGACCTGATGGAGAACGGGGAGATCCAGCTTGTGCTCAACACGCCGCTCGGCCGTGCGTCGGAGTATGACGAGAAGGCGATCCGCGAGCGCGCCGTGGCGTTGGGCATCCCGGTGATCACCACCGTGGCGGGCGCGATCGCGGCCGTGAGCGGAATGGAAGCGCTCACACGCGGCCCGCTCGGCGTGACGGCGCTTCAGGAGGCACTTTGAGACCGCAACGCCTCATCCTGACGCTGGGACTGCTGGCGATCACGGCAAGTTCATGCGCGTACTACAACACGCTGTACCTGGCGCGTAAGTACTACTTCCGCGCCACCGAAGGTGCGCCCTATCCGGTGGACCGCCAGAGCGGTGCACAGGCGCAGAACTTCACGCGCTCGATCGATTATTCCAAGAAGGTGCTGGGGAGCTACCCCAAATCCAAATGGGTGGACGATGCCTATGTGCTTTGGGCCCGCGGCCTGATCGGCCGCGAGGATCCGCTTCAGACGGTCACCATGCTGCAGGATTTCCCGACGCGATTCCCCAAGAGCGACCTCAAGCCCGAGGCGCAGTTCTTCCTGGGGCTGGCCTATCGACTGGCCCGCAAGTATCCACAGGCTGTCGGCGCGTTCGATGACTTCCTCGCCCAGTCGCCCAAGCACGACTTGGTGCCCTATGCGCACTACGAGCGCTCGCGCGCGCTCATGAGCCTGCAGCGCTACGGCGAGGCGGCAACGGCCGCGGGCCAGATCCTCGAGCGCTACCCGCGCAGCGAACTCATCGATCGAGCATTGCGCCAGCGCGCCGAGGCGCGCTTCCAACAGGGCGAGTTCCTGGCGGCGCGGGCGGATTACAAGTTGATCGGCGCCCGCGCGACGAACGATGAGGAGCGCTTCCTCTTCCTGATGCGTGAAGTGGACGGGCTCGAGAGCGCGCGCCAGTACGATGAGGCGCTCACCGTGCTGCGCTCCGAGCTGTCACACACACCGCCCCCGCCTTTGCCCGTGCCCGGAGAGTTGCCCCCCGCCAGCTCGGACCGCTATGGCCGCATCTCGCTGCGCATCGGCACCTCGTACCTGCTTGCTGGGCGGATGAACGATGCGCTCAAGCAGTATGCGGCCGTGCTCAAGGACTATCCCAAGAGCCAGTTGGGCGCCGAGGCGCAGTACCGCACCGGGTATGCCTACGAGACGGTGGGTGAGGATTTCGACCGCGCGCGCATCGAGTACGCTGCCGTCAAAGAACAACTCGCTTCCTCGCAGTTCGCCACCCAGGCGATGCAGCGCTCGCAGAACCTGGAGCGCATCGCCCAGTTTCGCACTGCCGGCGGGGCCGACTCGTTGGAACGCAAGGCCGAGGCCTCGTTCCTGACCGCCGAGTTGTACTTGTTCCAGCTGAATCGGCCCGAGCGAGCACGCGAGGAATACCAGAAGGTGGCCGCGGAGAATAAGGGCAGCGCCGTCGCGGCCCGCGCCTTCACCGCCGAGGGCTGGGTGCGTTCGCGCAAGCTGGATGATAAGCGGGGCGCGGATTCGTTGTTCTGGAAGGTGGTGCGCGAATATCCCGCCACCGAGTCGCAGTTGGCGGCTCGCGATTATCTCGAGGAGACCGGCGTGATGGTTCCCGAGTCGCTCATCCAGATGCCCATCCCCAAGGTCATCGCGGTTGCGGCCATCGACAGCACAGCCCTGACGCCGATCCCCTCGGATTCGCTCAAGCTCGGCCGCCCGTTGGCGCCTGCGCTCAGCCCCGCCGACTCGGCGCTACAAGCGCGCCGCCGCCTGTTCGAGGAGCGACCCCTGCCGCCGGGCTTCAATCGTGATAGTGGCCGCGATCCTCGCGTGCAGCCGCCTCCGATCGTGCCGGCTCCGCGTGACACCACTCGCAGTGCGCCGTCCGTACCGCCGGGCGCGGTCCCGGATACCACCAGTCGGCCGCCGAACAACCCGCCTGCTCCTGCCGACACCAGTGGCCATCGGGGGGTTCCGTGAACGCGACCCTCGCCCGAACCTGGCGGCAGGTGAGCGCGCGTGTGCGCGAACAATTCGAGTACGGACAAGGGTTCCGCTGGCTCGGCCTGGAACTACCGTCGGACTTCGAAACTCCCGTGGCGGGCCAGTTCGTGCAGCTGCTTCTGGAACCGCCCTCGCCGGTGTTGCTGCCGCGCCCGATGAGCGTGGCCAGTGCCGTGCGACGCGGAGCCAAGCTGACCGTGGGTTTTTTGTACGCGCCGATCGGTGCGGGAACACAGGCGATCGCAGCGCTCGAGCCCGGCAACACGGTGCAGGTGTTGGGCCCGCTCGGAATCGGCTATCCGCTCGAGTTGCCCGGCACACCCGTATTGATCGCAGGCGGGCGCGGAGTGGCGCCTCTGTTGATGGCCGCTGACGCGCTCGCCCGGCAGCGGCGCAAATGTGAGTTCCTGTTCGGCGCTCGCTCGCGCGCATTGTTGGTGGGACTGGCCCAGGCCAAGGAGCGACTGGCGCGCATGGGCAGCCGGCTGCATCTGGCCACCGACGATGGCTCCCGCGGCACGCAGGGCAATGTGATCACGCTGCTCGACCGACTGGCGGCACGGGGACCCGGCCCGATGGTGCTGTATGCATGCGGCCCGCACGCCATGCTGGGCGCCATCGCACGCTGGGCGTTGGCGCACGAGGTGCCCGCGTACTTGGCGATGGAGTCGGTGATGGCCTGTGGTACGGGCGTGTGCCGCGGCTGTCCATTGCCGCGCAGCGCCGAGGCGCGCGCGCGAGTTTCGGCCCAGGGTGCCGGGGCGGCCGCACTCAAGGGCAACCCGGATTGGGCCATGTGCTGTACGGACGGCCCAGTGTTCGAGGCGCACGACCTGGACTGGGATCGCGTCGAATGAGCCACACATCCGCGTGGAGCAAGCCCATTGCCGAGAAGCGCGTGGACTCATCCGTGCGGATCGGATCACTCGAGTTGCGCAATCCCATCCTCACCGCCTCGGGTACGTTCGGCTATGGCGATGAGTACGCGCACGTGGTGGACCTGCGCACGTTGGGTGGGGTGGTGACCAAGACGGTCACCGTGGATCCGCGGGCGGGCAACGCGCCCATGCGCGTGGCCGAGACCGCGAGTGGCATGCTCAACTCCATTGGGCTCGAGAATGTGGGACTGGAGCGCTTCCGTCGCGAGAAGCTGCCGCGGCTGGCCCAACTCGAGGCGACCGTGATCGCCTCGCTGGGCGGCGAGACCGCCGAAGAACTGGAACAACTGCTCGCCGCGCTGGGGGATGAACCCGGCATCGGCGCGTTCGAGATCAACTTCAGTTGTCCGAACGTGGCCGCTGGTGGCGCGCGCTACTGGGCCGCGCCGCAGCGACTCGAGGAAACGCTCAGGCGGCTCCGCAAGCTCAGTTCGCGCCCGCTCATCGCCAAGCTATCCCCCGATGTGACCGACATCCGCGAGACTGCGCGCGCATGCGAACAGGGCGGCGCCGATGCTCTGACCGCAGTGAACACGTTCGTGGGCATGGCCATCGACTTGGAGCACTCCCGCAGTCGGCTCGGCCGTGCGACCGGTGGGCTCTCGGGCCCGGCGATCAAACCACTCGCCCTGGCACGCTGCAACGAGGCGGCCTCGGCCGTGCGTATCCCCGTGATCGGCTCGGGGGGCATTATGACCGGCCGCGACGCGCTCGAGTTCATCGCCGCCGGAGCCACCGCCGTGCAGGTGGGCACCGCCACCTTCGTACGCCCGACCGCCGCGCGCGAGATTCTCGACTCGATGCGCGCTTGGCTCGCTGCGCACGGTGTCGCCAACCTCGAGGAGTTGCGCGGCAGTTTCGCCGCCGCCCCAGCGCAGATGCACGCGTCTGCCCCCATGCCCCGCGAAGCCGTTGCGGTGCGAACCCCGGAGTCCATGCCATGACGAAAGCCGAGTTCGCGATCGCCTTCGATGTGCCAACGCTCGCCGCCGCGATCAAGTTGCATGAATGCCTGGGCGAGGGATCCGAGTACGCCAAGGTCGGCTTGGAATTATTCACCGCCGAGGGCCCCGCCGCCGTCCGCGAACTGAAGGCGCGCGGACGCCGCGTGTTCCTCGACCTGAAGCTCCACGACATCCCCAACACCGTGCGGGGCGCGGCCGCTTCGGCCGCAACGCTCGGCGCCGACCTGCTCACGGTGCACGCCACCGGCGGCGAAGCCATGGTGCGCGCAGCCGTCGAGGGCATCGCGAGCGTCGGCGGCTCGACCCGCGTGGTCGCCGTGACATTACTGACCAGCTTGGAGCCGCATGCCATGCCGCCGGGGTTTGCGCACCCATTCGAGCTGTACGCCGTGATCGCTGGCTTGACCGACATGGCCGAGCGCGCGGGTGCATTGGGCGTGGTGTGTTCGGCCGCCGACCTGCGCGGCCTGCGCGCCGTGCTTGGCCGCGATTGCTATACGGTCACCCCGGGCATCCGCCCCGCCGACGCCGCCGCACAGGACCAGAAGCGCGTGGCGACGGTCGAGAGTGCGGTGCGAGATGGCGCCGGGCTACTGGTGCTGGGCCGGGCCGTCACGGCCGCCCCCGACCCACGCGCAGCCCTTGCCGCCGCCCGGGCCGAGCGTGACCGGGTGTTGGCGACCACAGGCGCCTAAGCCTGACCCCAGTGCAATCACCGTTGTGCCCAGAAGATTGCAGTTGGCGGGAATGAGCGAGCTAAGTCATTGTGCGGCAACACGGGGTAGGGCTGAGCACAGCCCATGGGTTGTCATCCGCAATCTTCGGGGCACAAGGTGGGAATAGCAGGTTCGCAGGGGCGTACATCAGATGCCGGGCCGGACGACAACGCCCTGGTCGCTGCCTCCCAGAAAGGCGACCAGGCAGCTTTCGCCGAACTCGTCCGTCGCTACCAGAGGGCGGTGTACCGTGTGGCGTATGCGCTCACGCGCAACACGGCCGACGCGGACGACCTGGCGCAGGAGACCTTCGTGCGCGCGTGGGGCGCGATCGGCCGGTTCGAACTCGGACAGCCGCTCCATCCCTGGCTCGCGCGTATCGCCACGAACCAAGCGTACTCGTTGTTCCGCCATCGCAAGCGGCGCCCCGAGACGTCCATCGAGCCGCTCGTCGAAGCCGGCATGCAGTGGGGCACCGATGACGATCCCGCCGATCACACCGCAACGAATGAACGCAGTGCACATCTGCGCGCGTGCTTCGAGCAACTCTCGCAGGAACATCAAGCCGTGCTGGCGTTGCGTGCGGTGCAGGACCTGGCCTATGACCAGATCGCCGGAGCGCTCGGCGTGCCGGTCGGCACGGTGATGTCGCGCCTCTCTCGCGCGCGCGCCGAACTCAAGCGCCTCATGCAGGCCCAGAGCGGAGACACCCTATGAGCCATCTGGACGACGAGGAGCTCGACGCGTTGTTGGCGAAGGAACTCGACCACGACCCGGGCGAAGCTTATTTCGCCACCTTCGCCGAGCGTGTGTCCGCGCGTATCGCGGCCGATGCTGGCTCGGCGGCCCCTGGCCAGGCGCCGGCGAAACGCGGCGGCATGGCGGGTTGGATCGCAACACTGTTCACGCCACGCGGGCTCGCTTATGTGGGCGGCACCCTGGCGCTCTTGGTAGTGGCGGGCATCGCCTACCAGAGTTCGCAACGCACCGTCGCGCCGTCTCAGTCCATGCTGGAGCCTGCACCGGTGATCCGTACCGAGCCTACGCCGAGTGCCGACCTCTCGGCGAAGGAGTCCGCGCAATCCGAACCGTCCGCTCAGTCCGCACCTTCCGCGCAGTCTGCACCCGCCGCGCCTTCCAAGGCGGCCGAGGGAGCGCACACGGCCGAGCGCATGAGCCCGCCGAGCCGCATGCACGAGGTGCGGCCCGGGCCCAATGGCGAGGATGCCCCGATCAGGCCGCGGGCTTCGCTGCCCCGTCCGACGCTCGCCCCGATTCCCGGGGAATCCGAGCAGACTCGAGCCAAACGCGAGTTGCTCGCCCAGCCCATGCGCGATCAGCGCAGCGCCGGGGCCGAAGCCCAGGCCGATCAGCCGGTGTCGCCAAGCGAGGGCGCAGCCGCGCCAGTTCCCGCGACAACACAGGCGCCAACGCTGGCCGCGGATCGTCGTGGCGGGATGCAACCCGCGCGCGAAGAGGACGCCAAGGCGGGCAGCGCGCTGACCGTGACCAACCGGCTCGATTCCATGGGCCAGCTCTGCGGCACCGTGCGCGATCCCTCGGGCCGCCCGATCGCAGGCGCGCGTCTCACGCTCACAGCCGACGGTCGGGGTGCGACCACCGATCCCCGCGGCGCCTTCTGCCTGCCTCAGCCCAGACAAGCGGGCACACTCAGTGTGTTGGCGGTGGGTTTCCGCGAGTCCCGATTCACGGTCGGGCCGTCCTCGGCGCAGCCTCTGGCAGTGACACTCGATGCAGTGGACCCGCTGGCCGGAAGGATGCGATCCGACGCTTTCGCAAGCGAGAGCGGCCCGGCGCGCGCGTCCATCGCGTTCGCACGCCAGGCACAGTCGCTCGCCCAGAAGTCGCCTTCGAGCGAAGCCTGGGCCACGGCGGCCGAACGCTGGTCGGTGGTCGCGACCCTCGTGCGTGGCGAAACAGCAAGGGCGGAGACACGCTATCAAGCCGCGCATGCACGCTATGCTTCATGGGAGTTGGCTCGCGATGCGCTTCATCAGCGACACGCGCGCGAGGCGGTGGACGCGTATCTGGCAATTGCACAACAGGGTCCGCTGCGCGACCTGGCGCTCGGCTGGAAGGCCAAGCTCGGGCGCTGAGCGGCCGTCCGAAATAGCGACAGGTATTCAGGACGTGCTCCAGTTGGTCAGCGCTTTTGGCATTTCGCGCTTGCCAGCGGGTGGCTTCCTCCGCCACCTTGGGCCGGTTGAACGCTCACCCCTCGCTCCCTGACCCGCATCCCGAGGTACTCCTTGGCTGCCGACGACACTGCATTGCCCGAGCGCAAGCTGAGCCCCGACGAGATCGAGCGCCACTGGTTCGAAAACGTGTACCAGGGCGACAAGATGAAGCAGGCGACGGTGCGCGCCGTGGTGATGGGAATGATGCTCGGGGCCCTGATGTGCCTGTCGAACGTGTATGTGGGGCTCAAGGCGGGTTGGAGCATGGGTGTGGCGATCACCTCGTGCATCCTGGCGTATGTGATCTTTCAGGGCCTCACCAAGATCTTCCGGCTCGAGAAGTTCAGCATCCTCGAGAACAATGCCATGCAGTCGGCTGCTTCGGCGGCGGGGTCCATGACCTCGGCCGGCATCGTCAACGCCATCCCGGCCCTGATGATGCTCAACCCCGGCGCGGTGCCGCCCCAGCACATCCTGATCGTGTGGGTCATCCTGATCTCCTCGCTCGGAGTGTTCCTGGCCATCCCGGCCAAGCGCCAGTACATCAACATCGAACAATTGCCCTACCCCAGCGGAACCGCCGCCGCGTCCACGCTCAAGGCGCTGCATTCCGAAGGTGGGGAAGCGGCGCAGCAGGCCAAGGCATTGGGTATCGCGGCGGCGCTCGGAGCTGCGATCACGTGGTTCCGCGACGCGAACATTCCCAACGGCATGCGGGCATTCATCCCGACCACCTGGGGCACGGGCTGGATCAAAGGCCCCTGGCTCGGTTACAAAACCGTCACCGATGCGGCAACCGGCATCGCCACGCAAGTGCCTTGGACCCTGCAGAACTACACATTGGCATTTGAAGGCTCGCTGCTGTTCGTGGCGGGCGGCGCGCTGATCAGTTTTCGCCAAGCCTGGAGCATGCTGCTCGGTGCCGTGGTCAACTACGCCATTCTTGCACCGATCTTCGTGCGCGCGGGCGACATCGAGACCGTGAGTTTCCGCAAGATCTCCTCATGGTCCCTGTGGATCGGCGTTCCCATGATGGTCACCTCGGGGCTGCTGCTGTTCATCATGAACTGGAAGACCGTGGTGCGCGCATTCGGCACCCTCACCAAGTTCATGGACAAGAAGACCGAGGGCCAGGCGGTGGATCCGCTCGAGGCCATCGAGGTGCCGTCCACGTGGTTCCTGGGCGGCGTGGCAGTGTTGGGCACGGCGATCGTCATCCTGGGTCACTATGCGTTCAACATCGCGTGGTGGATGGGGGTGATTGCGGTGCTGTCCACTTTCCTGCTCGTGGTTGTCGCGGCTCGCGCCACAGGCGAAACGGACGTGACCCCGGTCGGTCCGCTCAGCAAGATCACCCAGCTCACCTTCGGCGCTATCAAGCCCGGGGATGTCACGGTCAATCTGATGACCGCGAACATCACCGCCGGGGCCACCAGCCACGCCGGCGACCTGTTGACCGACCTCAAGTCCGGCTACCTGCTCGGCGCCAATCCGCGCCAACAGTTCTTCGCGCAGTTCTTCGGCGTTCTGGCCGGGGGATTCATCGTGGTCCCGGCGTTCTTCTTCCTGATTCCCGATGCCAGCCTGCTCGGCGGCGAGAAGTGGCCTGCCCCGGCCGCGCTCGTCTGGCGCGGCGTGGCCGAATTGCTCGCCAAGGGCCCATCGGCGCTGCCTCATTCCGCCCAGATCGGTCTGGCGATCGGGGCCGTGCTCGGCGTGGTGCTGGTGATGCTCGAGAAATGGTTTCCCAAGCACCTCAAGTACATCCCCTCGCCGACCGGGTTGGGAATGGCGATGACCTTCAACGGTTACTACTCGGTATCGTTCTTTCTGGGCGCGTGCATCCGCGAGATCCTGCAGCGGGTGGCGCCCAAGGTGAATGCGCAGTACACCGTGCCGGTCTCATCGGGCATCATCGCGGGCGAGAGCCTGATGGGTGTGCTCATCGCAGTGCTCTCGGTGCTCAAGATACTCGAGTAGTCCTTTTGGAGGACGCACGGATGCGTCGAATGCTGCTCGCATATCTCGCGGCCGTCGCGGTGGGAGTGCCCACCATGTCGGCCGCGGCTCCCAGGCAAACGCCGAACAACGCGCCCGCCGACCAGGCGCTGTTCGAACGCCTGTGCCTCGTGGTCTCCGCCGCCTACGACAGCGCGCGCGGGGGATTCGTGACCAAGGCGGGCGAGCCGCACGAGGCCGCCATCGAACTCATGCTGGCGCGCGGCCGCGACGGCTACGCGTTGGCGCGTGAGCGTGCGCTGCGGACACTCGTCTGGACGCGGATGCTGCTCGATACCGTGGGCGGTGGCTATGTGAACGGCACGCGGGACAAGGACCCGAAAAAGGCATTCCTCGACAAAGGCACCATTCCCAACGCGCGCCGGCTGGAACTTCTCACTCAGGCTTGGGATCTCACCAAGGACGGCTCGTGGAAGCGCGACGCTCGGTTCGTGGTGGACTACTTCGAACGAGTGCTGTTGGACCCACGCGGTGGGTTCTATACCGGTCAGACCGCGTCTGTTGACTTGGAGCCCGAGTCCAACGGGATTGCGTTGCAAGCGTGGTGGCGTTGGGCGGCGCTCACGGCGTCGCCCGAGCGTCGGAGCTTCGCATTGCGCAGCCAGGCGCGATTGTGGCGCGACTGCCGCCTGGCCGAGTTGGGATTCGCACGCCGCACCACGTTCGGGGAGCTGCGCGGACCGGCTCTGCTCCCGGACCAGGTCGAGATGGGGCGCGCACACCTGTACGCGTGGAGTGCGACCGGTCGCGACAGCGAACTGACGCGCGCCCGGGAAGTCGCAGCGCATGTCCTGTCGAAGTTCCGCGACCCAGTTCGTGGCTCGTTCCGACTGGAGTACGCCGACGAACGTTTCGGGCACGGATTGCGCGCGCGGCGGCCGTTCGAAGACAATGCCCGCGCGGCGCGATTCCTGGTGGAACTGGGGCGCGCAAGCGGCGACACCGCTGACGTGAACGCGGCGCGACGCGCATGGGCCGAGTTCGACCGGGAGTTCGACAAGAGCCGCATGGATGCGGCGGAGTGGGCGCTGGCGGTACGGGCGCTATGGTCGGACGATCTGCCCGCCCGCTCGAAGTGGCGAGAGGGGAAGAAGCCGGCCATGGTGGCGAAGCCTGCAAAGGCAGCTGTGCGCAAGCGGCGGAGGTAGCGTGTTCGTCCATTTCGGGCGGAGTGTTGGTTCCCATGAGTCGTGAAGCGGGATTCGTCGATCGGGGGGCGCTGACTGACCGCTTGAGTAGACGCCTGCGGCGCTGGGTCGTCGGCGACCCGATCGGTACGCCCGAGGCCCAGGTCAGCTACATCCACGCCGGGGATTCGGGCCGTCCGTCCGAGCGGCTCCTACGCCTCGCCCTGGCCGCGGCCACGCACGCATTGGATGAGGACCTCTCCTCGATCTCAGCTCGCATGGATCGCGAGCCTCACTGGCCCGACATCTGGCCGGGCGAACATTATCGATTCTTGGCGGGCCTTGTGCATGAGCTACAGCCCAGGACGGTCGTCGAGATTGGCACCTATCGCGGACTGAGTTCGCTCGCATTGGCCCATCGGCTCCCTCCGCTGGGCCGCGTCATCACCTTTGACGTCGCACCGTGGCGGGAGGTGGGCGGCCAGGCCCTTTGCGATGCCGATCTCGAGGGCGGGCGGATCGTGCCGGTTCGCGCGGACCTCACCGATCCGAAAGTCTTCGAGCAGCATCGCGATTCCCTCGAGCAAGCCTCCCTGCTGTTCATCGACGCCGCAAAGGATGGCGCCATGGAGCAGCGGTTGCTCGACCTCATGGAAACATTGCGATGCCGCGAGCCGCTCGTGGTGGTGTTCGATGATATCCGTATGTGGAACATGCTCGGGATCTGGCATCGCATCACCCGCCCCAAGTTCGATGCCGGTTCGCTGGGTCATTGGACCGGCACAGGGATGGTGGAGTGGGTCGGGGCGGAGCGTTGACTGAGGCACAGGCTCTGCCTACTCTGCTCGCATCTCGCCTCACTTCCGATCTGGAGATTCCCGCATGCGTCGTGTCCTGATCACCGGCGTCACCGGCTTCGCCGGCAGTCATCTGGTGGAGTTCCTGCAATCGCGGGGAGACTGCGAGATTCACGGCATCTACCGCTGGCGGAGCCGCACCGAGAACATCGAGCACTTGACTGATGTGCTGACGATGCACGAGTGCGAACTGCGCGATGCGACCAACACCTACGAGACCATCGCGAAGATCAAGCCCGACTGGATCTTCCATCTGGCCGCCCAGTCGTTCGTGCCAACCTCATGGGTTGCGCCCAGCGAGTCGCTCACCACGAACATCATGGCCCAGGTGAACATCTTCGAAGCGGTGCGCAGGCTCGGACTCAAGACGCGCATCCAGTTGGCCTGCTCCTCCGAGGAGTACGGCATGGTGTACGCCGACGAAGTGCCCATCAAGGAGACCAACCCACTGCGGCCGCTTTCGCCATACGCGGTGAGCAAGGTCGCGCAGGACATGCTGGGCTACCAGTATTGGATGAGCTGGAAGGTCGACAGCGTGCGCACGCGCGGGTTCAACCATGAGGGACCGCGCCGCGGCCCGGTGTTCGTGATCAGCGACTTCGCCAAGCAGATCGCCGACATCGAGAAGGGGCGTAAGAAACCCGTGCTGCAGGTGGGCAACCTCGACGCCAAGCGCGACTTCACCGACGTGCGCGACATGGTTCGTGCCTACGTGCTGGCGCTGGAGAAATGCGAGCCGGGCGAGGTGTACAACATCTGCCGCGGCCAGTGCTGGACCATCCGCGAAATGCTCGACATGTTGCTGGCGATGAGCACCGTGAAGATCGAGGTGAAACAGGACCCGGCGCGCCTGCGGCCTTCGGACGTGCAGATCCTGCTCGGCGATAACAGCAAGTTCGTGGCCGCAACGGGCTGGCAGCCGGTGATCCCGTTCGAGCAGACGCTCCGCGACATGCTGGAGTATTGGCGCGCGCGCTGAAGTTCCCGCGCCACCGGCAGCCATGAGCCCGAACGCCAATGGCGGACTCGCCCGGCGGCTCGCCCGCGACACGATGCTCGTGGCGAGCGGTCGCGGTGCATCACTGCTGGTCTGGCTCGTCGTCACGCCCGCCATCCTGCGCGGACTCGGACCAGAGAGTTTCGGCATCTGGTCGCTGTACTTCGCACTCACCAGTTGGCTGGGCGCTCTCGACATGGGTTTCTCGCAGCTCGCGCTGCGTTCGGTGGCGGCGGCGCGGGCGCGCGGTGATCAGCTCGAGGCGGGTGAGTTCGCGACATTGTCGGCACTGGGCTATGTCGTGCTGGGCCTGCTGTGGTGGGCTCTGTCGCCGTTGTTGTGCACGCCCGCACTGGAGTTGTTGCGAGTGCCCGAGGGGCTGCAGTCGGCTGCTCGCTTCGCCTTCTACTCCGCGCCGGTGGCATTCATTCTCGCAGGCTCTGGGCTCACCGTGGTCATGGTGCTGCAGGCCTGCGAACGATTCGACCTGGCGGCCGTCGCGAACCTCGGCATCACGCTTTCGCAGGCCGTCGGGATCCTGTTCGCGCTTCACTTGGGGCTCGGCCTGCCTGGAGTGCTCGGGGCAGTGTTGCTGTCGTACGCCATCGGGCTCGCGGTTGCGCTGCTGTTCGTGGCGGTCGGGGCGCCAGGATTCCGCTGGGCTTCGCCGCTCGTAGTCGGGGGGCGCTTCCGTGAAGCCTTGCGCTTCGGCGGCCCACTGCAACTGGCGAACGTCCTCGCCGTGGCGCACCAACAGGTGGACAAGCTGCTGCTGGCTCGCTTCGCGCAGCTCGCACTTGTGGCGCCCTACGAACTCGGCCTGCGCCTGGCGACCACCATGAGCTCGATTCCCCAGATGGCGCTGTCGGCCGTGGCGCCCGCCGCGGCCGCCATGCACGCACGTGAAGAACACGAGCGCTCGCATCGACTGTTCGAGCGCGCCAACCGTTTCGTCATGTCGCTCACGGCGGTGCTGGCCGCGGCGCTGCTGGGCGGCGGTGCGCGATTGCTCGAAGCCTGGCTCGGGTATCCGAATGCACTCGCCGATGTGGCGCTCTCGGGATTGGTGGTGGCGGCGTTCTTCGCTCTCGCCAGCAGCCCAGGCGCGGTCATGGCTCGCGCCGCAGGTCGTACGGACCTCGAGGTCGTGCTCTCGGCCACCGCATTGATCGTTCACCTCATGCTGGCCGCAGCCCTGATTCCACGCTACCAATTGCTCGGCGCTGTTGCAGCCACCGCACTGGGGAATGCGGTGGGGGCGGTTGTTTTCCTGGGCCGACTCGCGCGCGTGATGCGGTGGTCGGTGCTCTCTGTCTCGTTGGCGTGGTTGGTGCCGCTCATCGCGTGCGCGGCGGGAGCGGTGTGCGGGCGCGGGCTGGAGTCCCACGCGCCGCTGGCGGCGGGGTTCTGGCGCCTGCCTTCGGCCACGCTGCTACCCGGCGTGTCGGCTCTGGCGGCGTTGGTGGTGTTGGTCGCGATGCGCTTCATCACTCGCGAGGATCTGGCTGGCCTGCGGGCGCTGAGTCGGGTGCCCGTGGGAGTGGCGCGGTGAGCCCCAAGAGCCCCACCGTGGTGGCACTCTCCGGAGCGCACGTACTCGTGACGGGCGCGAACGGATTCGTCGGACCGCATCTGGCACGATCACTGGTGGCCCGCGGCGCGCGAGTTTCCGGCGCAGGGCTGGGCGCGGCCCCGCCCACTCACGACCTGGAGGAGTGGACCACGGTCGATCTGGCCGATCGTCCGGGGCTCGATCAGTTGTTGCGCGCCAGGCCACCCCGGGTGGTTGTGCATCTGGCGGGGCAGAGTAGTGCGGCGCATTCGTTCGTGGCGCCACTCGAGACCTTCGAGGCGAACGTGCTGGGAACCTGGAACCTGCTCGATGCTGTCTCGCACGCCGCTCCCACTGCGCGGGTCATCGTGGTTGGGACGAGCGAGGTTTATGGATCCATCACCCCGGGCACGCGCGCCGATGAGAATCACCCGATGCGCCCGGTCAGTCCGTACGCACTGTCGAAGTCCGTGGTGGACACAACGGCCGCGGCGTTCGGCCTCGCAAGTCGACTCGATGTGGTGCGGGCACGCCCGTTCGGGCATGCCGGGCCTGGCCAGACAGCTCGCTTCATGCTCCCGGGATTCGCCGAACAGATCGCCGCCATCGAGTGTGGTCGGGCGGAACGCGTGTTGCGAGTCGGCAATCTAGAGGTCACGCGCGACCTGACGGACGTGCGCGACATCGCCGAGGGCTACTGCGCGCTGATCGAGCGTGGACGGAGCGGCGAGGTGTACAACCTGTGCCGGGGTACCGGGGTCGTGTTGTCGCAACTCGCGGCCAGCCTGGCGTCCATGGCCAAGGTCGACGTACGGATACAAGTGGATCCCGCCCGCCTTCGCCCGGCGGATGTGCCATATCTCGTGGGTGACCCAACGCGGGCTGGAAGGGACGTCGGATGGGCCGCGACGATAACGTTCGAATCGACTTTGCGCGATGTGCTGCAGGAGTGGCGAGGGCTCGCGTCCGGGCAGGGCTGATGTCGTGGCCCGGTCGGAGCTGACAGCGAACTGAGCCCGGCCCCCAACGCGCGGAGGGAGTAGAATACCGAGGTGGCCGCGATTCGCTTGCGGCATGAGGGAGAGCAGAACCGGGTCGAGCGGAACACATGAGAGGCAGAGGCATGTTCAGACCCCTATGTTTGGCCATCGCCTGCACAGCGGTGTTCGCCGAAAACGCGCCTGCCCAGACGGTGCGCAGCGATTTCTGGACGCCCAACTGGCCCGTCAGTGGCGCACTTATCACGGGAAACACTCTCTACATCCACGGGGACTACAACTTCCTTGGTCCGCAGACAGGTGGCGGAGCCCTGGTCACCAGCACCGATGGGAGCGCGATCCCGGGCTTCCCCCGTGTGCAGGGAAGTGTGCTCATCGCGATTCCGGATGGGGTTGGTGGCTGGTTCATCGGCGGCGCTATTGGTTCGGTCGGCGGCCAGCCGCGGTCAGCGCTGGCTCACATCAGCGCGGACCGCACGGTCACGTCATGGTCCCCCATTGTCGACGGGTATGTCCGCGCGCTCGCGCGGCGCGGCTCGACGCTCTACGCGGGCGGTCAGTTCACGATGGTGGATGGGCAACCCCGTGCAGGACTCGCGGCCTTCGCCACCACGACCGGTGGTTTGCTGAGTTGGAACCCCGGAGTGAGCGGGGGTGTGGTCAATCAGATCGTCGTGGGCGATTCCGTGGGCCCGGTGTTCGTGGCCGGGGAGTTCACTGCGCTCGCAGGGCTGCCTCGCAATCGTATCGGCGCCGTCGATGCCGTCACCGGGGCACTTCGGGCATGGAATCCGAACTCGGACGGTTCCATCATGGCGATGTCGTTGAAATCCGGTGTGGTCTACGTTGGCGGGGCATTCAGTGCGGTGGGAGGGCTCTCACGTGCTGCAGTTGCAGCGCTCGACACTTCGACTGGCCTTGCGACCGGGTGGAATCCGGGAGCGAACGACGTCGTCTCATCGATTCACGTGAACGGGCAGAACGTCTACTTGGGCGGTGCGTTCAATTTCGTGAATGGCTCGCCTCGTGCCCGGCTTGCGGCAGTGGATGTGGGCACGGGGCTGGTCACGTCGTGGAATCCCACCGGATGGAACTACAGTCGGGTGTATGCCCTGTCCTCCAAGGCGGGGCGCCTGTACGTGGGAGGGAGTTTCGGGTTGGCCGCCGTCGATCTCAGTTCCGGCGCGATTCAGCCGTGGGATCCCAAACCCAACGGGGTTGCCTACGCGGTCACCGCGTCAGACTCAGGGGTACTTGTCGGCGGGGACTTCACCAGCGTGGGCGCGCAACCGTCGCAGAAGCTCTCGGCGCTCGATCTCATCACGGGCACGGCCACCGCATGGGAGCCAGCGCCGTCCGCATTGGTGCGGGCCATGGCGGTGAGGGGCGGCACATTGATCGTGGGCGGCGACTTCGCTCCACCCCCCTTTGGCTCGAGCCCGAGTATCGGCGGGCAGCAGCGCTACTACATCGCCGCACTGGATCTGGCCACTGCGTTGGCCACCCCATGGGCGCCGATCCTGGACGGCAATGTCAATGCAATCGCTGTCCATGGCGCTACCGTTTACGTGAGCGGCAACTTCACTCAAGTGGGCGGACAGCTGCGCGATGGCCTCGCGGCCTTGGATGCTGTGACGGGAACCGTCCTGCCGTTCGCCCCCGCGAGTGACGGGACTACGCGCATCCTAGGAGTCCGTGGAAACACGGTCTACGTCGCGGGCGACTTCACCACGATCGGCGGGCAACCGAGGAATCATTTCGCGACGCTCGATGGAACGACGGGACTTGCAACCGCATGGGACCCGAGGCTCACCGGTGAAGTCTATGCGCTTGCGTCGGGCGGTTCCAAGGTCTATGTGGGTGGGAACTTCACTAGCATCGGGGGAGCACCGCGCAACCACTTGGCAGCACTCGACACATCCACCGCCAATGCCACCCCTTGGGACCCGGGAGCGGACGGCACCGTCCGGGCCCTCACCTTGGATGGTCCATGGGTGTATGTCGGTGGAAGTTTCAGCACGATCAACGGTCAGCCGCGCCGGCTGGCTGCCGCCGTCGAAGCGAGCAGTGGCCTCGTGGTGGGCGCGTGGCATCCAGAGCTGCAGGGCAATGTGGTCCAGGCGATCGCGGTCGCATCCCCGACCGTGTGCCTGGCGGGCGACTTCCTCAGCGTGAATGGCATCCTTCAAAACCATCTGGCCGTGCTCGCCGATGTCTCGACGCCAACCCAACTCGCACTCGCGAGCGTCGTCGCGACCGCCGAGGGTGTTCGTCTCACGTGGTTTGCGGCGGACCGTCGCACGCCTTCGGCGAATCTCGAGCGCCGAACGGAGGCCACTGGTTGGCATTTCATCGCCCGACTTGAATCGGACGGCAACGGTGTTCTCCAGTTCGAGGACAGCACTGTTGAGCCGGGCGGTCGCTATGCCTATCGACTGGGGACCCAGGCTTCGGTTGGCGATGCCTGGACCGAGACCGTGTGGGTCGATGTTCCCGGCTTATTGGGCTTCAGTCTTGGCATCCTGGGGGGAAATCCCTCACCCAATGCCCTGCGGGTTCGGCTCTCGCTGCCCAACGACTCGCCCGCGCAGGTGGACCTGCTGGATGTCACCGGACGCCGACTGGAACGGGTGCCGATGAGCGGGACAGGCGTGCACGTGCTCGATTTGGCGGCAGGCCACAGGTTCCCGGTCGGGCTGTATCTCATCCGTCTCACTCAGGGTTCCGAGCGTCGCACACTCCGAGCGGTCTTGACGCGTTGAGTCGCTGTCGGCCCGGATCGCTCGACGAAGTTGGTGGCACGGCCCCGACTACCACAGGTTTGACCCTGCCCCGACCAACGCCTAACCTGCCCAGTCGATTGTGCCGATAAGCCTTAGCCCTCCGGCCCCGCGCCCTCGGCGCGCCCCCTCGGGCCTGCGTGCCTCCGCGAAAGGAAACGGTCTTGTACAACATCACAGTGGTCGGAACTGGATACGTCGGACTCGTCTCGGGTGCGTGTCTCGCCGACTTCGGCAATAACGTCACCTGTGTCGACGCTGACGCGGCCAAGGTCGGGCGCCTCAACTCACTCGAGCTGCCGTTCTTCGAGCCCGGCCTGCCCGAATTGGTCGCCCGCAATGTGAACGAAGGCCGTCTGCATTTCACCAGCGACTTGAAGGGCGCATTGAAGGGGGCCGACGTCGTCTTCATCACGGTGGGCACCCCGCCGCGTGCCGATGGCAGCGCCGACACCAGCCAGATCTATGCGGTCGCCAAGACCGTGGCGCAGAACCTGGACGGGTACACGCTGGTCGTGCAGAAGAGCACCGCGCCGGTCGGCACCGCGCGCGACCTGTACGGCTGGATGAGCAAGTGGGCCAAGAAGGGCGCACAGTTCGATGTGGCGAGCAACCCCGAGTTCCTGCGCGAGGGTTCGGCTATCGAGACATTCATGCGCCCCGACCGCGTTGTGATCGGAGCGGAGTCCAAGAAGGCCGAGGAGATGCTGCGCAGGATTCACGCGCCTTTGTTCCTTTTCGAGACTCCCATGGTGGTCACGGGCCTGGAATCGGCCGAGCTCATCAAGTACGCCGCCAATGTGTTCCTCGCCACCAAGATCTCATTCATCAATGAGATCGCCAATGTCTGCGAGGCGCTCGGTGCCGACGTGCAGATGGTGGCCAAGGGGATCGGCATGGATGGGCGCATCGGTAGGAAGTTCCTGCACGCGGGTCCCGGCTACGGCGGCAGTTGCTTTCCCAAGGACACGCATGCGCTGTCGGCGTTCGCGCGCGCCGCGGGCGTGAAGGTGGGCATCGTCGACGCGGCCATCGAAGCCAATGAGCGCCAGATGGAGATCATGATCAAGAAGGCGGAGGCCGCGGCCGGTTCGCCGCGGGGCAAGAAACTGGCCGTGCTGGGGCTGGCATTCAAGCCGAATACCGACGATATGCGCGAGGCACCCTCGCTCACCATCATCAAGGGCCTGAAGAAGCGCGGCTACAAGATCGTCGCGTTCGACCCGGTGGCCATGCCAGTTGCCGAGCGCATGCCCGAGATGAAGGGCGTCGTCATGGCAGCGGATGCCTACGACGCAGCCCGTGGCGCCGACGCCGTCTTGATCATCACCGAGTGGAACGAGTTCCGGAACCTGGACTTGAAGAAGCTCAAGCGCATGGCCAAAAAGCCGGTGCTGTGCGACTTCCGCAACATCTATGACCCGGTCGAGGCCGCGGCTGCCGGCTGGACCTATGTGGGTGTGGGACGCGGGACGCCGAAGCTCGACAAAAAGAAGTCCGCCGCCTTGCGCCCGCGCTGAGGGACACCATGATCGAGGGAGTGGTGGTCAAGAAGCTCAAGGTCATTCCGGATGAGCGCGGACTACTCATGGAGATGATGCGCGACGACGACTCATTCTTCCAGAAGTTCGGGCAGGTGTACCTATCGGTGGTGTATCCGGGCGTGGTCAAGGGCTGGCACTACCATAAAAAGCAGACCGATCACTTCGTGTTCGTGAAGGGCATGGCCAAGGTCGTGCTGTACGACGATCGTGAAGGAAGCACCACTCGCGGCGAAGTGAACGAGTTCTTCATGGGCGAGAATAACCCCATCCTGCTCGTGATCCCGCCGGGAGTGCTGCACGGCATGAAGGGCATTGGCACCGAGGCCGCCTATCTGGTGAATACGCCGACCTACCACTATGTGTACGAAGCGCCCGATGAGTTCCGCACGGCGCCGGACGACGCGAGCATCCCGTATGACTGGAGCCGCAAGGATGGCTGACGCGTTCGACCTGTCCTCGGCGCGTGTACTGGTCACGGGTGGGGCCGGGTTCATCGGATCGAACTTCGTGCATCGTTTCCATGAGCGCTTCCCCAACGCGCACTTGGTCGTGCTCGACGCCCTCACCTACGCGGGCCGGCGCGAGAATCTTGCAGGCATTCCCGACGCCAACCTCACCTTCGTGCACGGTGATATCCGTGATCCCGAGGCGGTGGCCCAGGCCATGAAGGGCTGTGGATTCCTATTGAACTTCGCAGCCGAGTCGCACGTGGATCGCTCCATCGAAACCCCGGGTGAGTTCATCCAGACCGACGTGTTCGGGGTGTTCGTGTTGGCCGAAGAAGCGCGCCGCGTGGGCGTCAAGCGGTTCATCCAGGTGAGCACCGACGAGGTGTACGGCGAAGTGCTCGAGGGTCATTCCACCGAGGACTGGGCGCTGAACCCGCGCTCACCCTATGCCGCCAGCAAGGCCGGTGGCGATCGCTTGGCCTATGCGTATTGGTGCACGTACGGACTTCCCGTGGTGGTGACGCGCTGCTCCAACAATTACGGGCCGCGCCAGTATCCCGAGAAGCTCGTACCGTTGTTCGTCACCAATGCGATTGACGACGAGGCGTTGCCTGTGTACGGCAACGGCAAGAACACACGCGACTGGCTGCATGTGGACGACCATTGCTCGGCGCTCATCACACTGCTGTCATTCCCCGGCATCGAGGGCGAGACATTCAACATCGGGGCGCAGCACGAGTTGGACGTGCTCACGATCACCGATACGCTGCTGGGTCTGCTCGGCAAGCCCAAGACGCTGGTGCGCCACGTCGAGGACCGCCCGGGCCATGATCGGCGCTATTCCGTCGACTCGAGCAAGCTCACACGCATGACCGGCTGGAATGCCACGATCACGTTCGAGCAGGGCATTCGCCAGACGGTGGAGTGGTTCCAGGCGAACGAAGCATGGTGGCGCCCGATCAAGCAGGGCGAGTTCCGCGCTTATTACGAACGCATGTATGGGCAGCGCAAGGTGCTCGGCGAGGTGAAGGCGTGAGACGGTGGATCGGCGCAGTGTTCGCGCTCGTGTGCTTCAGCACGACCGCTTCGGCCCAGACGCCCAATGCAATCGCCGACGAAGCGCGGCGAGCCGTGATGGGGGAGGATTCATCGCCTCCAAGGGAAGCGCTCTCGGCTCGCAGCCCGGAGCCGGCGGCGCAGTCCGGGACGATCGATCCAGCACGATATGTCGTGGGGCCCGGCGATCGATTCGAACTGCAACTTCGCGGGCGACTCGCCCGTACCACGAGCCTGACCGTGGATCCCGAAGGACGACTGTCACTGCCTGAAGCTGGCACGATCGACTTGGCGGGACTGACACTGATCCAGGCGCGGCAGAAAGTTCGCGACCGTATGGCTCGGGCATTCCGGGGCGTCGAATCCGAGTTGCGGTTGGTCCAATTGCGACGTTTCAAGGTGTTCGTGACGGGAGATGTCGATACTCCCGGCGCCTACGAGGTCACGGCAGTGTCGCGCGTCAGCGAGATTGTCGCGCTGGCGAAACCCCGTCCAACCGCCTCGCTCCGTAACGTGACTCTCCGGCATCGCGACGGTTCGGTGAGTCGCGCTGACCTCGCACTGTTGGCGTCCGCCGGTGATGCGGCTGGCGACGGCTCAATGCTCGATGGCGACGTGGTCGATATCCCCGTGGCGCGAGAGTTCGTGACCAGCTCGGGTGCGTTGGCGCGGCCGGGTCGATTCGAGTTGGCTCCCGGCGATAGCCTATCGACCCTCGTGCGTCTCTCGGGTGGCCTTCTGCCCTCTTCCAGCCTGGACCATGCCGTGGTGGTCCGCTTCACAAGTGCCACCGAACGGGAGTCGCTGGCGGTCGCGCTGAACGGCGAAGGAGCGGCAGCGCTGGCGACACCCTTGCGCGATGGCGATGTGCTCTTCATCTACTACCAGCCTGATTTCCATCAGGTCCCCTCGGTCAATCTCGTGGGGGAAGTGGCCCGCCCCGGAAGCTACCCGATCCGCGTGGGGCACGACCGGCTGAGCGACTTGATCGGCTGGGCCGGCGGTCTCGGTGCTCGTGCGAATGCCGGCAACATGGTGCTGTTCCGCAACCCCGAGGGTGTCACCGACGCGGATCCCGATCTTGAGCGACTCGCACGCCTCTCGCGTGAACAGATGACCGAATCCGAGTACATCCTGTTGCAGACACGTCTCGCCGAGCGCAAGAACAGCTTCCGGATCGACTGGAACCGGGTGAGCAAGGACAGAAGCCAGCGTGATCTTGACCTGCTGTTACGCAACGGGGATGTCGTACGGGTGGACCGGTTGGTCACGTCAGTGCGTGTGGAGGGGCAGGTCCGCAGTCCCGGACTCATCGAGTTCGTGAAGGAGCGCAGTGCCAATGAGTACATCCGGCTGGCAGGTGACTTCACCGACCGCGCCTCGAAGCGGTCGGTGCGTGTCACGCGTGCGAACAATGGCCAGGTGGTTCCCGCGGGAAGTATCCGCGAGATTCAGCCGGGAGACTTCATCTGGGTACCTGAGCGGCGCGAACGCGATCCATGGAACACTTTCCGAGACGTGCTTGCGGTGGCTGGCCAGATCGCAGTCATCGTCGTAGCGGTTCGACGCTAGCCCGAGGGAGCATGGATCAGTCGATCGATATCCGTCCAATCTGGCTGCGGCTATGGTCTCAGCGTCGTTCCATCCTGATGCTTGCGTTCTTCGGCGGCTTGATGGGCGTGGCAGCCGCATTCCTGCTGCCGCGTTGGTATCGCGCGCAGACATCGCTCCTACCCCCGTCCGAGAGTGAGTCAGGTTTCGGCTTGGTCTCGTTGCTCCGGGGCATCGCGGTGCCTGGCATCAGTATTCCCACGCAGGCGACACCTGCCGACATGTTTCTCTCCGTGCTTGCCAGTCGCCGACTGAACCAAGAGATGATCACAGATTTCGGACTCAAGCTCCTTTACAAGAAAAAGCTGGATGAGGACGCAATCAAGGAACTGAGCCTGCATACGAAGTTCAAGCTGACCGAGGCTGGCACAATCGAAATCACGGTCGAGGATCGCGATCCCAAACGCGCGGCAGCGATCGCGAATGGCTACGTGGTGCGCTTGGATCGATTCAATCGCGAAGTGCGCATGACCAAAGGGCGCCGAACGCGCGAGTTCCTGGATCGCCGGCTCAAGGAAGCGAAGGCTGAACTCGAATCGGCCGAACAACTATTGGCCAACTATGAATCCAAGCACCGATCTCCCGCACTGAGCCCGGAGATGTCCGCAGCCGCCGAGGCCGCTGCGCGACTCTATGCGCAACGTGCCGCCCTTCAGGTGCGACTGGGTGTGGTCGAGTCATACGCCCGGGGCGGTTCCGATGAGGCGACGGCGATCCACCAGCAGATGCGCAGCATCGAGCAGCAGTTGGGGGCGCTTCCCGAGACGGGGCTACAACAGGCGCGGTTGTTCCGGCGCGTGAAAACACTGGAGCAGGTCTGGGTGCTCCTCAGCGCGCAATACGAGGAGTCTCGCATCGATGAGGCGCGTGACGTGACGACGGTCGAAGTGCTCGACCCGGCAGTGCCGCCCGAACGCCATGCGCGACCGAAGCGGTCGATCGTCGCGCTGCTGGGGCTGCTGTTGGGTCTTGGCGTCGGAATGTTGGGCGCACTTCGTCCGGGCCGCATTCTGGTGGATGACCCGCGGATGGACGCGGATACGCCCTGAACCATGGGCGTCTCGGCCGTTGTACTGGCGCGCGATGAGGCGGTCCGTATCGCCAAGTGTCTCGATACATTGAAGTGGTGCGACGAGATCGTCGTGCTCGTCGACGATGCCTCGAAGGACGAGACCGAGTCCATCGCCCGTCAGTACACGCCGCATGTGTCGCGGCGCGCTTTCTCCAATTTCGGGGAACAGCGAAGGTTCGCCGACAGCCTCGCCTCTCACGAGTGGGTCCTGTCCATCGACTGTGATGAAGTCGTGAGTGCAGCCTTGGCCGCCGAGGTGAGCACCACGATCGCGCAACCCAAGCATGCAGGGTACCGGGTGCCTCACATGGACTACATGTTCGGTCGTTGGATCCGGCACGGTGGCTGGTTCCCGCAGTACCACACGCGCCTCTACCGACGTTCCAGCGCGAAATGGGAGCGTACGGTGCACGAGCTATTGGTCGTCGACGGCTCACTTGGCACCCTGCGGGAGCCGATCCAGCACTTCGCGCATGTCCGCGTCGACGACTGGGTGCGCAAGATGGCCCGTTACACCTCTGCCGAGGCCGAAGCACATGTGAAAATGGGCGAGCGAACGTCGCTCCTGCGTGCCCTGCTCGAACCGCCGGGATACTTCATCTTCAAATATATCCTCCAGCGTGGATTCCTCGACGGAGCACACGGGCTGGCGCTGGCATGCCTGCTGACCGCCTATCGCTCGGTCATGCATTGGAAGTGGTGGGACCTGCAGCAGAATCAGCAGGGACCAAAGGAGTCGCCCGATTGCCCCCCTCGGATGTGAGTGTCATCATCGTGAGCTACAACACCCGCGCGCTGCTCGAGCAATGCCTGGGCTCATTGCCCGCAGCCGCTTCGCCGCTGACGCTACAGGCGATCGTGGTCGACAATGGCTCCAGCGACGGCAGTGTGGAGCTTGTCCGCACAGACTTTCCTGAGGTGTTGTGCCTGGAGAACCCAGGGAACCCGGGATTCGCCCACGCTACCAACCGCGGATTGGAGCTGGCCACGGGGCTGGTGTGGGTGTGGCTCAACTCGGATTGCGAGTGCCCAGCTGGAAGCCTCGCCGGCTTGGTCGCAGCCCTCGCTGACCACCCGGAGGCCGGGGCGGTTGGGCCACGGTTGGTGTATGGCGATGGCCGTATACAGCCCTCGGCACAGAACTTCCCCGGTGTGAGCCGTGTATTGATCCATTTCCTTGGATTGCGTGCGCTGGCGAATTGGGCTCCCGCCCGTGGTTTGCTCCAAGCCCTATCGCCCTTCCTCGGTCGCATGACGCGCGGATATCTGGAGGCGATCGATCCCCATGCGAACGAGCGGTCGGTCGATTGGCTCTCGGGGGCTTGTGTCGCCACGCGTCCGGAGGCCGCAAGGGTAACCGGCCCGCTGGATGAAGGCTATTTCATGTATTGCGAGGACACCGACTGGTGCCATCGTCTGAAGGACGCGGGGTGGGATATCCGTTGGACCCCTCAGGTGACCATCACCCATCATGTGGGTGGAAGCGGTGGAAACTCATCGCTGGCCACCTATCATTATTATCGCAGCCTGCTGCGCTACTTCGCGCGATACGAGTCGCAATCCCTGGTCCTGTTGCGCGTCTTCATGCTCGGTGGATGCCTGGTGCGGGGGGCCGCAGCGGAGTTGGGTCGGATGGCTGGCGCAGGTCCGCACCCGTGGTGGCGATTGTGGAACCTCGCCTGGCAGGGTCCCCGTGCTTGGGAGACCCGGGCATGAACGCCTCGACCCTGCCGCCGATTCACTGGGGAGACTGGCGTTGGCCATTGTTGGCAGGGCTGGTTGCAGTGGCCCTCGTGGTGCACCCGATCGCAGCGTTCGGGGTGCTCCTCCTGCTGGCGTTGCAGCGTGCGTACCCACTCGATTTCAGGACAGCCTATCTCGCAGTGGTCAGTGGGGCCTCGTTCATCAACTATACGCGGGGGCATCTCACGAAGGAGCTTTCGCTCCTGACGATCGGTATCGTCTTCATGATCGTGTGCTACACGCTCCGCCGCGGGCAAAGTCTGATCGCATACCCGCGCACGACGCTAACCACGCCATTGCTGTTGTACACAGGGTTGACATTCATCAATTTCATGCGCGGCATTCTCGTCGATAACTCGCTTCGCTATGCCGGCCTCGAGTTGCTCGCCGGGCTGGCCCTGGTCAGTGCCGTCCTCGTGGCGAACCGGTCTCGGCCGCAACACCTGCGGCTCTCGGTTGTCTGGCTCTGGATCACCGCCCTGGGCCATTGCGCGCTCGGTTTTTACATCTTCTCCATTCTGCATGTGCGCACCGGGAGCATCTATTTCACTCCGGTGCCGGGCGTGATCGCGGCGCTGATGCTCAGCTTCGCGCTGCGGGCCAGCCGACCGCGCGTGGCGGCAATGTGGGTTCTCGCCATGACTCCGCTGATCGCGCACCAGTTCCTTTCGTTCACGCGCGGCTATTGGCTGGCATTTTTGGCAAGTTCGCTATTCAGTGCCGTCGTGTTCCTGTGGAACCGTGAGGGCCGTGGAGCGCGGCTGCGTCGCGTGGGCTTCCTCTTCCTGTTGGTCACGTCCGGTGTTGTCGTGGCCGCCACCGCGCTCTCATTGGTGTTCGGAATCCGCGATCTCGGAACACTCGCGCTCGATCGCCTCAGCTCTTCGACGGGGACGGAGTATTCCTGGGAAACGTCGTCGAACGTGGTGCGCTTGGTGGAGTACGCGAAGGTCATCACGGAAATCGCGAAAGCGCCCTTGTTCGGACATGGACTCGGATTCGCATTCGTCGTGCGCGAGCCGCTGCTGCAAAAGCTGCATGAGCAGTGGTTCACGCACCAGAATTATCTTTTGGTCACGCTGAAGCAGGGGGTCCTGGGGCTCTTGTTGTTCGTATGGATGTTGTTCGCGGGTGTCAGGATGGGACTCTCCGGCCTGCACCTCAAAGATCCGGATTCCGTGGCGTGGTGTGCAGGCACAGCGGCCGCCACGGTGCATTTGATTGTCTATTGCAACGTGCACTTTCCCTTGGGTGAAGTGAACACCACGTTCACGCTAGCGTTCCTATGGGGTGTGACCATGGCGCTCGTGAGCAGGTCGACGGTCGAGTTTCGCTTCGGTGACCGCCAGGGATGAACGTCCTCTTCGTGGCGGCACGGTTCCCGTTCCCACCCGACCGGGGCGACCGCATCAGCAGTCATCACTTCATCCGAGCGCTCTCGCGCCAGCACCGCGTGACACTAGCGGCCTTCTTGGATGGCACCGAACTCCCTGGCGTGGTCGACGCCATGCGGCCGATGTGCGAGCGCATCGAGGCGGTGCGGCTCCCGCGCAGTGTCTCGTGGCGCCAGGCGTTGGTGGGCCTGGCGAGCCAACAACCCTCGCAGGTGAGTTACTACCACTCGCCGCTCATGCATGAACGGATCTCCGCGCTGATCGCCCACCATCGACCCGACGCCATCGTCGCGCACATGTTCCGCGTGGCACCCTTCGTTGCCAACCTGGAGCATCCTGTGAAAGTACAGTTCATGGGCGACTCGCTCGCGTTGTCGCTGCGACGCTCGGTGCCGTTCCACCCGCTGTGGAAGCGTCCGGCAGTGGCTTGGGAAGCACACCGCGTTGCCGATTTCGAGCCGCGCATCGCCGCTTCGTTCAGGGAGAACTGGGTGTTGTCCGATGTGGACAAGCACGACCTCGAGGTCCGCGGCGCTCCGCGCGTCCGTATGGTGCGCCAGGGGGTCGACGAAACCCTTTTCGACCTCGAGCTCACCACGCCGCCTGCACCTCGCGTGCTGTTCCTTGGGAATCTGTCGGTTCCGCACAACATCGATGCGGCGCTGCGGCTCGTGAGGAAGATCTGGCCACGCGTCCGCGCATCGCGCCCTGACGCCACGCTCGAGCTGGCAGGCGCTGATCCGACGCCCGCCCTGCTCGCTCTGCATGGCCGCGACGGCATCTCGGTGCCCGGAGCATTGCCCGACCTGCGCCCTGTCTGGCGGCGCGCCTCGGTCATGTTGGCGCCGCTGCGGTTCTCGGCGGGTATCCAGAACAAGATCCTCGAGGCGATGGCCGCCGGGGTTCCGGTGGTCACCACGCCGGCTGCCGCCGAGGCGATCCTGGCTGAGCATGGGAAGCACCTGCGTGTCGCCGTGGACGACGCTGGTCTCGCCGCGGCGACGCTTGAGGCGCTCGAGGCGGGGGAGCTGGACCGACCCATGCGTCTTGCCGCTCGCGAGCATGTTCGCACTCACTTCAGCTGGCAGGCGCTTGTCCTGCGGCTCGAGGAGTTGGCCATAGAGCCAGCCCCGGGCTCTGCGGAACCGCGACGCTCGCAAGGTGTATGAATCATCATCGGGCGCGCCAGTCGCGAGCCTCCCACACACCTGTGACCTCACCACTACAGTTTCCTCAGCCGCTTTCCTCGGTTGACCCGACCCCCGCCTGGCACTACCGTGCGTGGTCAGCCATGAGGACCGTGGACGCGACGCCCGACCGCGGAGGAGCAACCCTGCCAGCGCAGCATGCCGACGCTCTGAACCCGTACGCGAGGGACGCAATGAGGATCCTGGTCACAGGAGGTGCCGGCTTCATCGGCTCGCACCTGTCGGAGGAGCTGCTCCGGCGTGGGCATGAGGTGTGGGCGCTCGACGATCTGTCCACCGGCCGCACCGCTAACCTGTGCGAGTTCGAACGCCATCCCAAGTTCCGCTTCCTTCAGGGCAACGTCATGGATACCGCCCTGGTGCACGGGCTGGTGGCCCAGTGCGAGCGGGTCTATCACCTGGCTGCTGCAGTCGGGGTCAAGTACGTGCTCGAGAACCCACTGCGCAGCCTGCTCACCAACATCCGCGGTACCGAAGTGGTACTCGAGGCATGCCAGGCACACCGCCGCAAGGTCATGGTCACCTCCAGTAGCGAGGTGTACGGCAAGGGCGTCTCGGTCCCGTTCTCCGAGGACGACGACCGCCTCATGGGCCCCACGCACAAGTTGCGCTGGTCGTATGCGGCGGGCAAAGCGGTGGATGAATGCCTGGCCCAGGCGTACTTCCAGCAACACCACTTACCGGTGTTCATCGTGCGCTGCTTCAACACCTGCGGCCCGCGCCAGTCCGGGGCCTACGGCATGGTGATTCCCAACATGGTCCAGCGCGCCCTCGCGGGCGAGCCCATCCTGGTGTACGGCGACGGGCAGCAGTCCCGGTGTTTCTCGGCTGTCTTCGATGTCGTGCGCGCGATCCTGATGCTCTCCGAAAGCCCTGAGGCCGAAGGTCAGGTCTTCAATGTGGGCTCCGATGAGGAGTGCACCGTTGTGGAGCTCGCGCAGCGCATCAAACGTCTTTGTCTCAGCGATTCGCCCATCCAGTTCATGCCCTACGAGCAGGTCTACGGCCAGTCGTTCGAGGACATGCGCCGCCGTGTGCCGGATCTTCGCAGGGTCCGTCGCGTCGTGGGGTACCGCCCTCAGATCACGCTGGACCGCCTGCTCGAGATGACCATCCGCGACACTTGCGAGCAGATGGGCCTGACGTGCCCGATCGAGGCGACGACGGCGTAAGCCCGTCCGGCTTCGAGGAGCGATTCCCGCCTTGCCCCTTGCCGCGTTCGCGATCTCCTTTCTGCTGTCGGTGTTGCTCATGCCGCTGGTCATCCGCTTAGCGTGGGCGACCGGCTACCTCGACCATCCGCACGCCCGCAAGCTCCACCTCGACGCCACGCCTTTGCTCGGCGGCGCCGGGGTGTTCATGTTCGCCATGGTGGGTTGGGCGGCGGTCATGCAGGTACTGCCGCACCAGCCGGCCGACTGGGAGGGCTATTACCTTTTGGCGGGTGCTGGCATCTCGCTGTTAGTGGGCCTGTGGGACGACCGGTTCGGTATGCAGCCCAACGTCAAAATGCTGGGCCAGGCCTCGGCTGCTGCGGTGCTGATCGCCGGCGGCGGACTTCCGGACATGGGGCTGCCCATCGGCATCACCGGTGCCATTGCGATGTTGCTGCTCATCGCGCTCATGAATGCGGTCAATTTCCTCGACAACATGAACGGGATGGTCGGCGGGATCGCGGCCATCGCCTTGGCAGCGTTCGCCTGGACCTCGCTTGAGCGTGGCGCCAACGGCGTTGCCACGGCCCAGTTGGCCCTGGCGGGCGCCTGCGTTGGATTCCTGCCCCATAACTTCCCGCGGGCGAAGCTGTTCCTGGGGGACGCGGGCAGTCTGCTCTTAGGGTATAGTCTGGGCGCCTCGGCACTCCTTGCGATGAAGGGGGCGCCTGCGGGCTGGGCCCAACTCGGTCCCGTCCTGATGCTCGCGTACCCGGCGTTCGATATGATCTTCGTCGTGATTTCACGCGTGCGCGAAGGCCGTCCCGTGTATGAGGGCGGCAAGGACCACACCAACCATCGACTGGCGAGAGTGCTCGGATGTCCGAAGAGAACCGTAGTGCTGCTGTGGGTATGTACGGCCGCCCTCTGCGTAAGCGGAATAAGTATTCTGCACCTGCACCGGGCGCTGCCAACGCTCCTCATGTTGGGCCTGTGGACGATCCTGCTCTGCTGGAGCGGGCTGCGATTATCGTCCGTGCCGAGCGTCCCGCGAACGTAGCCGCCCCCACGGCGCGTGGGGAGCGCATCCATGCCGAACCTGACGAGTCCGATTTCATGCTGCGCGACTTGGTCGTGCACATGGCCAAGGGTCTGGTGGATCGCCCC
>JBDSKE010000115.1:0-7229 GCA_039917105.1 Candidatus Eiseniibacteriota bacterium
GCGAAACGGCGCCATGCGAGCGCCGCCGGCGCCGCGAGCATCAGCCACAATACATTGAAGAACTTGCTCTGGTTGTTCTCCGGCAACCGCACGACCAAGCCCACCACGAGCAGCGCACACGCCCCCAGGAGAAGGATGCGGGCAACGGGCATGGAACGAGCGCGGGCCCCAAGCCAGAGTAACGCCGCAGGCGCCAGGGCTGCGCCCCCGAACAACGCTGAGCGCATCGCCGCCGGCGTGATCCCATACCGCACCAGTCCCACCTTGCCCGCCGTGATCACGAAGAGGTAGGGCGAGACCAGCGCCATCGCCAACGTGGCACTCAACGCAAGTGGCACGAGCCGAGCGCGCGCAGCAGGATCACCGCGCACCGCCTCCAGGGCGCACGATCCCCACCAGACGCACACCAACAACAGCGCGCAGTAACCGACCACACTGTGCACGAACAACGTCGCCGCCAGTGTCACAGCGAGCACGACGTGGCGTCGCACGCTCGGTCGGTCGGCGACATCGAGTAACGCGAGCACGACCAGAACAAGCAGTGCGAGCCCCAGCGCGAAGGGGGTCACGACCAAGTACTTGTCGCCGAAGAAAGCGAGCGATGCGTGCAGCAGTCCGCGTCCCATCAGGTCGAGCGCGGCGTCGGGCCCGACACTTGCCAATCGCACCACCTCGGGCCAGCCCCGTACTGTGCCCACCATCGCACGCCCTGCGAACTGTATCCACGCGAAGGGCGCGTATCCGGCCACCATGAGTATGACCGCGAGCCGGGCGTCGCGAACATTCCCACCCAGGCGGCGGGCGAGCGCCGCCATCGCAAGGGCGACGGCGAATGCCGCGCCCAGGTTGCACGCCACCAGTGGAGTGGTGGCCGAGAGCCGGGGCGCAAGGACCAGCCAAGCAGCCGCCCATGCGTGCTCCCCCCAGAAATACAGCAGGCGGAGTCCGGCGAAGTAGGGGTCCTCGGGAACGATTCCCCGGTGCGCGATCTGCAGGGTCACAGCGGCATGGAACCAGCCGTCAGATCGCAGCGGCAGTGCGCTCACCCCGACGAGCAATGTGGCCACCACGGCACTCCATGACATTGCCACCGCCAGGTCGGCACGCGGCGCGCCGGGCACGCACCGCATGCTGCGACGCGCGGCGCAACGGGCGGCCAGGAGCGCAATAGCGACCACCGTGGTTCTGACCGCAATCGGAAACGGCAACCCCAGCGCCGCCAGTGCGGCAATGGTGCCGCCGGAGAAGAACGGCGACCACGCCAATACCACCGCCTCTCGCGGTAACGCGTCGCCATCCTTGAGAAGCGCTCGTGCAGCGAGCGCACCGGGCGTGAACAGGAAGGTGATCCCCAAAAGTATCGCAGCGAGCGCCGGTGGTAGCCCTGCCGAGAACAGCGTGGCCCCCGCGGCGAGTGCCGCGAGGAGCCAGGCCGCTGCGGTCCGGCGCTCACCCGAAGTCATGCGGGAAGCGGCCGCTTCAAGTCCAGCCTCGAAAGTGAGGCGGCGTCCCCACCAATGTCCCCAAGGTCGACGACCGCACCGGACGCTCCATGCGCGCGCGCATAGTCCGCGCTTGTCTGGAGCTCAAGTGTACCGCCAGCGGTCAGTTCCTTGGCGAGCACCGGCACGTCCGCGATGGCGATCTCCTCCAGCACTACTCCCGGAGTCGGTTTCATCATGAATCCCGCAGGATTCACAGGGCCGATGATCAAATCCGGCTCGACGCCCCATTCACGCAAGCGCCGCAGCAGGTGTCCGAGATTGTGCGTCTCGAACCCGGCCTTCGCCCCGAAGCGGGCGCGGATGAACGCCGTCAGGTGTGCGAAGAACAGGCGGTTGCGTCCGGCCAAGGCCACATCGGTGATGGGCGCCGCGATGACCACTCCCTGCAGTCGCGCAGCTCCCAGTGCGGCCGCCTCGAGTTCCAACAACAAGGGAACCATGCTGGCGAAATCGCCGCCGACGACTCCAAGTGCGTGCTGCATGCCCGTGAACCCAACGCGAGCCAACGTTGCTGGGCTGGCGCCCTTGACCCGCTTGACCGCAGCCCCGACCAGCCCGGAGTCGGACATGTCACGCACGTAAGCCGGAACATTGGGCAGCAATGCCCATGTGGGGATCGGGCGTCCAGCGGCAGTGAGTGCCGCACGCGTCACGGGCGATGGCGAAGCCAGGATGCCATCGGCACCGGCGTCCAGTGCGCGCACGAACTGCTGTGCGAGTGCGGCAGGATCCTCGAACCGCTTGAGGAGGTCCATGGTTTCCTGCCGCGGGTGGCGCGTCACGCCCAACAATGACTCCGTCGACATCAAGAGGCGCGGTGAGCTCATCGGACCACCTCCACTTCGGCGCCATTGCGCGCACAGGAATCGTAAAGCGCGCCCATCATACGCTGCACATCGAGTCCGAGTGCCGCGGTGCCAGGCGGCTCGTCGCCGCCCGCCACCCACGCAGCGAACGCTGCGTCCTCCAGGACATAGGCCTCCCCGTTCAGGTCGAAGCGTGACGGCTGGGGCAGCTCAGGGTGCAGGAGGCGAGTCCTACCCGACGACCAACCACCTCGTGACTCCTCGAGGTCGAGTTCGATCGACTCGTTCGTGACGGTCAGGCGGCCGTTGTCGCCCAGCACTTCGAATGTCGTGGCGGACATGGGGTAGCCCAGCACACTCCATGAACTCTCGAAGGTGACCTCGGCGCCGTTCGAGAGGCGGAACACGGCCGTCACCTCGTCCTCGACATCCCCGTATAGCTTCTTCCATTCCGCTTTTACTGCGACCGGCTGCCCCAGGCACCAGCGCAGGACGAACAGCAGGTGCGAGGAGATATTCGCTACCACCCCGCCGCCCGATTTGGCGGGATCTCCGATCCATCCCTTCGGCGCGGCGAAGACCTGTGACAGGAACATGCTCGAGCGTCCCGATCTCACCTCGCCCAGTACGCCCGAGGCGATCGCGTGCTGCGCGGCTGCGAAGCTGGGCCAGAATGCCAGCGTGTAGCCGCAAGAGACTTTCGCGCCCGGACGGGCGGCCAGGTCGGCGAGCCTCTGCGCGCTTTCGACCGAGTGGGCAAGTGGCTTCTCGACGAACGCCGCCACTCCTGCCTCGACACACATGCGGGCCACGGGCTCGTGCACATGCGGTGGGGTGCAGACCCACACGGCATCGGGCTTGGCCTGTGCCAACAACTCGTTGACGGTCGCGTAGAAGGGGGCCTTGAACCCCATCCCACGCAGACTCTTGCCCAGCGCTGGCGCCAGGTCCGAAACCCCGACGAGCTCCACATTGGGCACCATGCTCAGCACCGCCGTGTGCGCGACGCCCAGCTTGCCAAGCCCCACCACACCGACTCGCACGGAGCGCGAAGGGCGCGGCATGGCGCGCATGAGCGGCGCGACGGGCACGCCGACACGGCCAGGCGCAATGGCGCCCTCCTCGCCAGGCTGCGGCTCCATGAGCACGTCGCGCAAGCCCTGGTCGAGTGAAGTCCGAGCGATCTTGAAATCGCGGACCGCGCTCTCGCGATCGACCTGGGCTGGCGAAGTCAGCCCCAGGACATTGTCTTCGGTGATCGGGGGGTTGGCGAGGAACTTCGAGGCGATGCGCGCGGCGAACAGCATCGGGCCACCGGGCAGGTGCACGAGTGGCTTCTTCACGCCGATCTCAGCACTCAAGCGAGCGAGAAACTCGTTGAAGGTGACCCGGTCGGGGCCGAGCAGATCATAAGCCTTGCCCAATACGTCGTCGCGCGTCAGGCATTGCACGATGATCTCGTTCACATCGTTCAAATGAATGGGGTCGAGCTCGATCCGGCCATCCCCGATCACCGGGACAGCCGGCAGCCCTCGCAGGTAGGCCGCAAGATTGGCCACAAGCCCGATGCCGTGCGCACCATAGACGAGCGACGGGCGCAGGATGACGAACGGCAACCCCGATTCCCGCACCAACACTTCGGCCTCGAGTTTGGTCTGTCCATACGGGCCGCGCTGCTCGCGCAGCGCCGAAAGTGTCGAGGTGAACACCATGCGCCTGACACCCGCACGACGAGCCGCTTGGAGCAACTGGCGAGTGCCTTCGACATTGATTGCGCGCGCCTTCGCCCAATCCGTGATAGCCGTGGCATTCGCCAGATGGACGATCACCTCGCATCCCGCGACTGCTTCGTCCAAAGAACCAGTATCCGTCATGTCTCCACGGACGACTTTGAGCCCCGGCCGCGGCAGCTTGAGCTCCCCCCGGATCGTACGCACGAACGCGACGACTTCATGGCCATCCCTCAGCAAACGTTGAACGAGCCGGATTCCGATGAACCCGCCGGCTCCGGTGACAAGAATCCGCATGGCGCCCCTTACGATTCAGAGCCGGATCCCAGACGCCGCAACAACGGCGAGAGGATCGGCAGGTTGAACTCCGAAACCAACTGCTTGAGGCCGACGCCGCGAGCGAATGGCGACACGACCACGATATATAGAAATACGAATGCGATGCTGCCGGTGACGAGCCGCATGGCGCGCATGCCCAGTTGGGAAGAGTGCGTCCAAGGGAGGAATCGATCGAGCGCCCACGCGAGCAGGATGCCGATGACAAGTGGTACGAGGCTGCGCGTGACGAAAATCAGCGTGCGCTCAGAGGTATGCCCCACCCCGGCCGACGCCATCGCCAGCAGGACCCCCCCATTGAGTCCGTACGTGGCCAACGTGGCCCAGGCCACCCCGGTGATGCCGAAACCCAGCCGAACCGCGACGATATCCAGCGTTGCCCCGAGCGCCGTTGCGAACACCGCCGCAGGCACCAACGCCATCCGCCGTCCCACGGTCATCAACACCATCGAGGCGATCGTGCCGAGCGCCAGTCCCGCCGCGCCGAAGCACAGGATGCGTACCGCGGTCACCCCGGGCAGGAATCTGGGCAGCACCAGTCCAACGATCTCACGCGTCCAGAGATAGGCGAGTCCCGAGAGCAGGGGAACCGACACGGCCATCGCCTGGAGCAGGCGCTCCACGCGCTCGCGGATCGCGGACGCGTCCCCACCGGCCTCGCCGTAACGCCGCAGCAACTGGGGATAGACCACATACCCCACGGAATCCGGCAGGTACAGCAGGAATGTCAGGGCCATCACCGACAAACTGTAGTACCCGAGATCCTGGGTGCCGAGGTAGCGCAGGATGATCAGCCGGTCGAGGCTGCGCATGACGATGGTGGATGAGTTGAACACGAACATGGGCAGCCCGATCTGCATGAGCAACAGATTCTCTGGCCCGAAGGCCCATCGCAGCGGCGCCTCCCGGCGCCCGCGCACCAGCACGAACACCAGCGATACGAGGCATCCTGCGACCCATCCCCACAGCAGCCCCCATTCGCCGAGCCGCGGGATGAGTGCCAGCCCAAGCCCCGCGCCGATCAGGCCCTGCATCACGAACCAGGTACTCACCGTGTTCATGTCGCCGTGCGAACGCAGAAGCGAGAGCCCGTAATAGGCGATGTTCACGGCCAACACGCAGAATAGGGCCAGAGCGATACCCGCGAAGCCCCAGGTGCCGAGCAGGCGGCTGCTGCCCGAGCCAGCCCAGACCAGACAGCCCGCGATGAACAGCAGGGTCGTCAGGAGTATATTCGCGAAGCCCGCTCGCTTGAGCCGCTCCAACGCGACGATATCCCCGACCACGATCCTCGCCGGCACGGCTTGGTCGAGTCCCTGTTGCGTGCCTGCGGCGGCGAACACGCCATAGTCCATCATCAACTGCATGGCGTTCCATGCACCATACCCCAATGGCCCAAGCATGCGCGCGGCCAGAAGCCCCCTCGCCATGAGTGCGGCACGCACCACGGAGAGCGAGAAGGCGAACCGGACGGAATCGCGGATCAGCTTGCGAGGATGCATCGGGGGAAATGGCTCCTCGAGGGGGTCAGGGTTGGTTGCGAAGGCGTGCCGCGCACGTCCCATTCGGGTGGGCTGCTGGCGTCCGTCCATGACGGCGCATTAGACTCTTGGGGTGAGCGATCCCACTGCGAATCCCCCGATACCGCTGCCCGCTTCGCAAGGCGGTGCGCCGGTCCGCGAAAGTTTCCTGCCGATCGCGGTCCCATTCATCTCCGAGCGCGAGAAGCAGCTTGTGCTGGAGTCGCTTTCCTCGGGCTGGGTCACGACCGGGCCGCGCACGCATGAACTCGCCGAGCGCATCGCCGCCTTGGCGGGCGCCCGTCACGCGGTGTGCGTGAACTCTGCGACCGGAGCGTTGCACCTGGCGCTCGAGGCCATGGGCATCGGTCCGGGCGACGAGGTCATCACTTCGACCTATACATTCGCCGCCACGGTGAATGTGATCGAGCATGTCCACGCCACACCGGTGCTGGTCGATGTCGAGGCCGACACCCTGTGCATGGATCCGCGGCGGGTCGAGGCTGCGATCACGCCACGCACCAAGGTGATCTTGAGCGTGGACTACGGTGGTCACCCGTGCGACTACGATGCGCTGCGGGCGCTCACTGACTCGCGTGGCATCCGCATCATCGATGACGCCGCGCACGCCTTGGGTGCAGCATACAAGGGTCGTCCGGTCGGCGACGCATCGCTCGCCGAGGTCACCGCCTTCAGCTTCTACGCCACCAAGAACCTGACCACCGGTGAGGGCGGCGCCGCTGTCACCGACGACACATCGCTGGCGGAGCGCATCCAGCTGCTCAGCCTGCACGGCATGAGCCGCGACGCGTGGAAGCGCTACACCGACACGGGCTCGTGGTATTACGAGGTCGTGGCACCAGGATGGAAGTACAACCTGTCCGATGTGCTCGCCGCCATCGGCGTGGGACAACTCGAGCGATTCGCAGAATCCCAGAGCCGGCGTAGACAGCTCGTCGAGCGATATGGGACGCAGCTCGCGGATGTCCACGCGATCCGTGTGCCGTTCGCACGCGCGGACGTCACTCACGCTTGGCACTTGTTCCCGATCGCACTCGAGCTCGAGCAGCTCACCATCGATCGGGCTCGATTCATCACCGAGCTGCGTGCCGAGAACATCGGAACCTCGGTGCATTTCATCCCCATCCACTTCCATCCCCATTTTCGCACCAGCCTGGGCTTGCAGGAAGGCGCCTTCCCCGTCGCCGAAGATGCGTATCGGCGCGCCATCACGCTGCCGCTCTTCCCGCACATGACCGATCACGACGTCGACGACGTCTGTGAAGCCGTTCGCAGGATTGCGCGGTATTTCCGGCGCTGACGCATCGAACC
>JBDSKE010000116.1:0-11912 GCA_039917105.1 Candidatus Eiseniibacteriota bacterium
ACGGCGAGGACATGCCGGAGATCCGGGACTGGAAATGGAGCGCGACCGCGGCGTAGCCAACCGCCGCGCCCGCTTGGACGAACCGACTGGGGGACCACGATGCAGATCCAGATCAATACCGATCACAACATCACGGGTCACGAGACGATGGCGGCTCGAGTCCGCGGCGTCGTGGAGGGCGCACTGAGCGGCGTTCGCGAGCGCATCTCCCGGGTCGAGGTCCACTTGAGCGACGAGAACGCGGCCAAGCGCGGCACGATGGACAAGCGGTGCATGCTGGAGGCTCGCCTCGAGGGCATGCAGCCGGTTGCGGTCACGCACAACGCGGCGACCGTGGACGAGGCCGTCAACGGTGCCGCGGACAAGCTGGCCCGCCTGCTCGAACACTCGCTCGGACGCTTGCACGACCAGCAAAGGCGGGAGACATCACCGCCGCGTCCCGGCTCGGACTCCGCGGGACAGCCCTGAACGCGACGGGCGCGGACCCGCGCCGGATGATCGGCGGTGCGGTTCCGCTGGAAGCGGGATGTCCACAAATCGCCGATCGAGGACAGCCGAGATGAAGCCAGCCGTGCAACCCCCACCAGGGCAGGAATCGAAGCCGGGTGGGAGTGAGGAACTTAAGTCCATCCCGATGGCCGAGCTGGAGAAGCAGCTGGGATCGTCGCCCAACGGCCTCACGCAGGACGAGGCGCGAAAGCGGCTGCTGCAGTACGGGCCCAACGAACTCGAAGAGAAGAAGCGCAATCCGTTGCTGAAGTTCCTCACCTACTTCTGGGGCCCTATTCCCTGGATGATCGAAGCCGCCGTGATCCTGTCGGCGGTAGCCCGTCATTGGCCGGACTTCGGCATCATCCTGGTCCTGCTCCTGGCCAACGGCGTGGTCGGTTTCTGGGAGGAGCGCGAAGCGGGCAACGCCATCGAGGCACTCAAGGCCAAGCTGGCGAGCAAGGCGAGGGTCGAGCGTGACGGGCAGTGGATCAATCCCGCGGCACGCGAGCTGGTGCCGGGTGACGTCATCCGCCTGCGCCTGGGTGACATCGTGCCGGCGGACGCTCGATTGCTCGAAGGCGACCCCGTGGAGGTGGACCAATCCGCGCTGACGGGCGAGTCGTTGCCCGCCAGCCGCAAGCCGGGCGAAGCAGTGTTTTCGGGTTCGATCATCCGCCAGGGTGAGATCGGGGCCCTCGTGTACGCCACCGGCCCGAACACCTACTTCGGCAAGACGGCGCAACTGGTGCAGGAGGCGCACACGGTCAGCCATTTCCAGAAGGCGGTCCTGAGGATCGGCAACTACCTCATCATCCTCGCCCTGGTCCTGGTGGCGGCAATCGTGGCCGTCGCGATCCTCCGCGGCGATCCGATCCTGACGACTCTGCAGTTCGCCCTCGTGCTGACGGTGGCCGCCATTCCCGTGGCGATGCCCACCGTGTTGTCGGTCACGATGGCCGTCGGCGCCCGCCTGCTCGCCAAGAAGGAGGCGATCGTCAGCCGGTTGGTGGCGATCGAGGAGCTGGCGGGAGTGGACGTGCTGTGTGCGGACAAGACCGGCACCCTGACGCAGAACAAGCTGACCCTGGGCGACCCGTTCTGCGTGAACGGCGTTCCAGCCGAGCAGGTCATCCTCGACGCGGCGCTGGCGTCGCGCGCGGATGACAAGGATACGATCGACCTCGCGGTGCTGGGCGGCGTGAAGGACGACAAGGTTCTGAAGCGCTACCAGGTCCTCCACTACCAGCCGTTCGACCCGGTGCACAAGCGCACCGAGGCGAGCGTCAAGGGCGCGGATGGAAAGCAGTTCAAAGTGACCAAGGGCGCGCCGCAGGCAATCCTGGGCCTGGCGACCAATGCCGGTGAGGTCAAGCCCGCCGTCGATCAGGCGGTCAACGAGTTCGCGGCGTGCGGATTCCGCGCGCTGGGCGTCGCCCGCGCGGACCAGGACGGCAAGTGGATGTTCGTCGGCGTGCTGCCCCTGTTCGATCCGCCGCGAGAAGACGCCAAAGCCACGATCGCAACCGCCATTCAGATGGGCGTGAAGATCAAGATGGTCACGGGCGATGCGCTTGCCATCGCGAAGGAAACCGCGAAGAAGCTGGACATGGGCGCGAACATTCTCGACGCCGCGAGCCTCGGCGACTCGAAGAAGCAGGAGACCGCGCAAACAGCCAAGTTGATCGAGAACGCCGACGGCTTCGCCCAGGTGTTCCCCGAACACAAGTTCCACATCGTGGACGTCCTACAGAAGCGCGGCCACATCGTTGGCATGACGGGCGACGGGGTGAACGACGCCCCCGCGCTGAAGAAGGCCGACTGCGGCATCGCGGTGTCCGGTGCGACCGACGCCGCGCGCGCGGCGGCAGCCATCGTGCTGCTCACGCCGGGATTGTCCGTGATCATCGACGCAATCAAGGAGAGCCGCCGCATCTTCCAACGGATGAACAGCTACGCGATCTACCGCATCGCGGAAACACTCCGCGTGCTGTTGTTCATGACGGTGTCGATCCTGGTGTTCAACTTCTATCCCGTGACCGCGGTGATGATCGTGATGCTGGCGCTGCTCAACGATGGCGCCATCCTGTCGATCGCGTACGACAACGTTCACTACAAGAACAAGCCCGAATCCTGGAACATGCGCATGGTGCTGGGCATCTCGACGGTGCTGGGCGTCATAGGAGTCGTCGCCGCATTCGGCTTGTTCTATCTCGGCGAGCGCGTCTTCCATCTCGACCGCGCTCACGTCCAGACACTGATGTACCTCAAGCTGTCGGTGGCAGGCCACCTGACGATCTTCCTCACCCGTACGCGCGGCCCGTTCTGGTCCATCCGCCCCGCCAAGATCCTGTGGATCGCCGTGCTCGGCACGCAGACCGTGGCCACGTTGATCGCGGTGTACGGGCTGTTCATGACGCCGCTCGGTTGGGGGTGGGCGGCGTTCGTGTGGGGCTACGCCCTGGTGTGGTTCCTCGTGAACGATCGGGTGAAGCTGCTTGCCTACCGAATCCTCGACCCGACCCAGGCGCGTCCGTCGATCACGGCGCAGGCCGCTCTCGGGCCGCTGATCGCGGCCCGGGCCTACGAACTCTACGAGAAGGGTGGCCATCAAGACGGGCACGACATCCAGGACTGGGAGAAGGCGGAGCAGCAGATTCAGACCGGTAGGCCCCATCCGTGAACCAATGAGAAGAAGCATGCGACTCATGACGAGGGAGAGACGATGAAGGCGACACAACAGTTGCAGGACCTCGGGCAAAGCCTCTGGCTCGACAACATCACTCGCGCGATCCTCGACGACGGCACACTCCAGCGCTACATCGACGAGTTCTCGGTCACCGGCCTCACCTCCAACCCCACGATCTTCGATCACGCCATCAAGAGCGGCGGCCTGTACGACGAGGCGATCCATCGGGGAACGGTGGAGGGCAAGTCGAGCGAGGAGGTGTTCTTTGCGCTCGCGCTGGAGGACTTGACCCGTGCCGCCGATCTCTTTCGCCCGGTACACGAACGTACCGGCGGGATCGACGGCTGGGTATCGTTGGAGGTCTCACCACTGCTCGCCAACGACACCGCGAAGACGACCTCGGCCGCGGCCGACCTGCACGCTCGCGCACAACGTCCAAACCTCTTCATCAAGATCCCGGGGACCCCGGCGGGCATTCCGGCGATCGAGGCATCGATCTTCGCCGGGGTCCCGGTCAACGTAACCCTGTTGTTTTCCGCCGAGCAGTATCTCGCCGCCGCCGGGGCGTACATGCGCGGGATCGAACGTCGCCTGGCCGCCGGTCTCGACCCCGCGATCGGTTCGGTCGCGTCCCTCTTCGTCAGTCGCTGGGACGTGGCCGCGTCGGCCGAGCTGCCGCCCGAGCTCCGCAACCGCCTCGGGATCGCCATCGCCAACCGCGCCTACAAGGTCTACCTCCAGGTGCTGGCGTCGCCGCGCTGGCTCCGACTCGCAGCCGCCGGCGCCCGGCCGCAGCGCCTGCTCTGGGCCAGCACCGGCACCAAGGACCCTGCCGCCTCGGATACGCTCTACGTGGAGGCCCTGGCGGCGCCGGACACCATCAACACCATCCCCGAGAAGACCCTCCTGGCATTCGCCGACCACGGCCAGGTGAACACCGCATTGCCGGCGGATGGTGGTGACGCCGAAGTGATCGTCGCCGAGTGCGGTCGATGTGGGATCGATGACACCGCCCTCGCCGGCCGACTCCAGCGTGAAGGCGCCGAATCCTTCGACCGGTCGTGGAACGACCTGCTCGCCTGCATCACCACGACGAGTGCAAAGGTCGAGCACGGCACTCACGAGAGCATGAGACTGGCATGAGCGGGGGCCCAAATGAGAACGCCCAGCGGTTGACCGATCGTCCGGCGTGGAAGGCGCTGGCGCAGCATCGGACGCAGATGGGGGACCTGACCCTGCGCCAGATCTTCGCCTCCGACCCTCGTCGCGGCGAGCGCCTGAGGGCCGAGGCCGCCGGCCTCTACCTCGATTACTCGAAGCAGCGCGTGACCGGCGAGACACTCGGGCTGCTCGTGCGGCTGGCCAACGAGAGCGGCCTGGCCGGGAGCATCGCCGCGATGTTCAGCGGCCAGAAGATCAACGTGACGGAACAGCGCGCGGTGCTGCACGTCGCGCTGCGGGCGCCGGCCGGCACCCGGATCGAGGTGGATGGCGTGGACGTCGTGCCCGAAGTGCACGCGGTCCTCGGCCGCATGGCAGCTTTCTGCGACGAGGTCCGCAGCGGGCGCTGGCACGGCCATACGGGACGGTCCATTTGCAACATCGTTAACATCGGCATCGGGGGCTCCGATCTCGGCCCGGTCATGGCGTACGAGGCGATGCGGCACTACAGCCGGCGCGAAATGACGTTCCGGTTCGTGTCCAACGTGGACGGCACGGACTTCGCCGAAGCCACGCGTGACCTCGACCCCGCCGAGACACTGTTCATCGTCTGTTCCAAGACCTTCACGACGCTCGAAACGCTGACCAACGCGCACACGGCCCGCACCTGGTGCCTGCGCGCACTCGGAGACGAGCGTGCGGTGCGCCGCCACTTCGTCGCCGTCTCGACCAACGAGGCGGGTGTCGCGAAGTTCGGCATCGACACGGCCAACATGTTCGGATTCTGGGATTGGGTCGGCGGGCGCTACTCGATGGACTCGGCCATCGGGCTCTCCACCATGCTGGCGGTGGGACCCGAACACTTCCACGAGATGCTCGCCGGGTTCCATGCGATGGACGAGCACTTCCGCACCGCACCCTTCGAGCGGAACCTGCCCGTGCTCATGGGGCTCCTAGCGGTCTGGAACGCGAACCTCTTGGAGGCACGGACGAGCGCCGTGCTGCCCTACGACCAGTACCTCAAGCGCTTTCCCGCCTATCTCCAACAACTCACGATGGAAAGCAATGGCAAGCACGTCACGAGGGAGGGCGCCCGGGTCGACTACCGGACGTGTCCCGTGGTGTGGGGCGAGCCGGGCACCAATGGCCAGCACTCGTTCTATCAGTTGATCCACCAGGGGACGGAACTGATTCCGTGCGACTTCATCGCGTTCTGCAGGTCGCTCAACCCGCTGGAAGGGCATCACGACCTGCTAATGGCGAACGTGTTCGCGCAGGCCGGGGCGCTCGCCTTCGGCAGGACCGCGAGCGAGGTCGAGGCAGAAGGAACGCCGGCCGGGCTCGTGCCGCACCGCGTGTTCGAGGGCAACCGGCCGACCACCACGATTCTCGCCGAAGCGCTGACGCCCGCAACGCTGGGGTCGCTCGTCGCGCTTTACGAACACAGCGTCTTCACACAGGGCGTCATCTGGGACATCGACTCGTTCGACCAATGGGGCGTGGAGCTGGGGAAGGCGCTGGCCCAGCGGATCGGCGGGGAGCTCCAGGGTGAAGGCCCGCCCGCCACCGGCCACGACAGCTCGACCACAGCGCTGATGCAACGCTACCTGGACTCGCGCCGCGGGAGTGCGTGATGACCCCATCCGCCGACACGCTCGACGATCTCTGCATCAACACCATCCGCACGTTGTGCATCGATGCCATCGAGAAGGCGGCATCGGGTCATCCCGGTTTGCCGATGGGGGCGGCGGCCATGGCCTACGTGCTGTGGACGCGCCACCTCCGGCATGACCCCGCGCAGCCGACATGGGTCGATCGCGACCGGTTCGTCCTGTCGGCGGGGCACGGGAGCATGCTGCTCTACAGCCTGCTCTTCCTAACCGGGTACGGCCTCACGCTCGACGACCTCGAGCACTTCCGGCGCTGGGGCAGCCGCACCCCCGGTCACCCCGAACGCGGTGTCACCGCCGGAGTCGAGGTCACGACGGGTCCGCTTGGCCAGGGGTTCGGCAATGCCGTCGGAATGGCGATCACGGAACGCTGGCTGGCCGCCACCTTCAACCGGCCCGGGCACTCGATAGTGGACCACAGGACGTACGTCATCGCGAGCGACGGCGACCTGATGGAGGGAATCGCCTCCGAGGCGGCGTCGCTCGCGGGCGACCTGCATCTCGGCCGGCTCATCGTGCTCTACGACGCGAACCGCATCACCCTCTCGGCGACCACCAACGTCACCTTCCGCGAGGACGTGGGCGCGCGTTTCGCGGCGTACGGTTGGCACGTGCAGAATGTGGACGGGATGGACGTGGCCGCGATCGACGCGGCGCTCGTGGCGGCGCGAGCCGACGAGGGGCGGCCGTCTCTCATCGTGGCGCGGACCCACATCGGGTTCGGGAGTCCGCACAAGCAGGACACCTTCCAGGCTCACGGCGAGCCCCTGGGCACGGAGGAGACGCGGCTAACGAAGCGAGCCTACGGCTGGCCGGAAGACCGCTCCCTCTACGTGCCCGAGGAGGCGCAACGGGAGTTCGACAAGGTCGGCACCCGTGGCGCCAGCCTGCGGGCCGCCTGGCAGCGGACGATGGATGCCTTCCGCGCGGCAGAGGAAGCTCTCGCCGGCGAGTTCGACCGGGCGATGGCAGGACAGCTCCCCCCGCAATGGGACGCCCGGCTTCCGAAGTACGTGCCCGAGGACGGCCCGGTCGCCACGCGGGACGCGGGCGGCAAGGCGATCGAAGCGCTGGCCGAGTCGGTGCCGACGCTCGTCGGCGGGTCGGCGGATCTCGATCCGTCCACACGCACGATGCTGAAGGGCAAGGGTGACTTCCAGAGCGCGGCCGTGCCGAAGGACGGGCAGACTCCGCCGACGCAGGGACAAGCGGGTGGAGTGTGGGGCTACTCGGGGCAGAACCTCCATTTCGGTATCCGCGAGCACGCGATGGCCGCGATCCTCACGGGAATGGCGCACCACGGAGGCGTAGTGCCGTTCGGCGCGACATTCCTGACGTTCTCCGACTACATGCGCCCGAGCATCAGGCTGGCGGCGCTGAGCGGCGCGCCTGTGATCTATGTGTGGACTCACGACAGCCTCGCGGTCGGCGAAGACGGTCCGACGCACCAGCCGGTCGAACAACTCGCCGGCCTGCGGGCGATGCCGAACATGCTGGTGATGCGGCCGGCCGACGCGAACGAGACGGTCGAGGCGTGGCGGATCGCGATGCAGCACAAGGCGGGGCCGGTGGGGCTGGTGCTCACGCGACAGAAGCTGCCGGTCCTCGACCGGACCACGCTCGCGCCGGCCAGCGGGACCGCACGGGGCGCCTACGTTCTGATCGACGCGGATTCGTCGCTACCGGAGCTCATCCTCATCGCGACCGGCTCGGAGGTATCGCTGGCGCTCGACGCGCACCGGCAGCTCGCCCGCGAGGGCATTCGTAGCCGCGTCGTGTCCATGTCCTCGTGGGAGCTGTTCGAGGCCCAACCCGCCGAGTACCGCCAGTCGGTGCTGCCGTCCGCAGTGCACGCGAGGGTCAGCGTGGAAGCGGGTTCGCCGTTCGGATGGGAACGTTACGTCGGGCCGGACGGCGCGATCATCGGCGTGGACCGCTTTGGCGCTTCGGCGCCGGGGCCTGAGGTGATGGCCCGGTATGGGTTCACCGTGGAGCACGTCGTGGAGGTGGCGAAGGCGGTGCTCGCCGGAGGCTGCGCTCCCACGGCCGCGCCGCTACCGACCGAGGGAACCAGATGATGCAAGCCAGTGGAATCGCGCTTGGCGATGATCGTCAAGCCGAAGGCAGGGCCGAGGAATGGTGGAACGAGTGAACGGTATGGGGAACATGGGTCACTACGGCTTCGGGGGTTGGATGCCGTTGGTGTGGCTGGGCGGAATCGCGCTGCTGATCGTGCTGGTATGGGCGCTCTTCAAGCGGCGCAGCGGCAAGTAAGAGGACGTGGCGCACGCGATGCGGCAAGCCCGGATGCCTCCAGATGCTCGAAGGATGCCTCCGGCAGGCTTGTCTTCACGAAGCGAGGAGAACGCGATGAAAGCAACGGACAGCAAGGTCACATTCAGGGACCCGGTCTGCGGCATGCAGGTGAAGGAAGATGCCATTCACCGCCACGAGATCGCCGGGAAGGTGCACCGGTTCTGCAGCAAGAGCTGCCTGGAGAAGTTCAAGGCCGATCCGGCCCGCTATCCGGAGAAGGCTTAGATGGAAGGGCCTCCGAGCGCGCCGCCCGCGGGAGCAGCAGGCGGGAAGGGCGTCATCTACACGTGCCCGATGCACCCGGAGGTCCGCCAGTCCGGCCCGGGGTCATGCCCGAAGTGCGGCATGGCCCTCGAGCCGCAGAATGTCACGCTCGAAGAGACGGGCAACCCCGAACTGGCCGACATGACGCGGCGCTTCTGGGTGAGCGTTGCCCTGAGCGGCCCGCTGCTCGTTGTGGCGATGGGGGACATGCTCCCCGGTCGTCCCATTGAACGAATGCTCGGGGCGACGGTGTCCGCCTGGCTGCAACTCGTCCTCGCGTCGCCGGTCGTGCTCTGGGCCGGCTGGCCGTTCTTTGTCCGTGGGTGGCAGTCAGTCGTCCATCGCAGTCCCAACATGTTTACGCTGATCTCGCTGGGCGTGACCATGGCCTACATCGAGAGCCTGCTCGCCACGATAGCCCCGCAGGTGTTTCCGGCCGCCTTTCGCATGCACGGCGGGCACGTCGCGGCCTATTTCGAAGCGTCGGCGGTCATCATCACGCTGGTGCTGCTCGGTCAGGTGCTCGAGCTGCGGGCCCGCGGCCGCACGAGCTCGGCGATCCGGGCCCTGCTGGGCCTGGCCCCCAAGACCGCCCGCAGGCTCCGGGCCGACGGCACCGAGGAGGATGTCCCACTCGACCAGATCGTGGCCGGAGACCGGCTGCGCGTGCGACCGGGAGAGAAGGTCCCGGTTGACGGCGTCGTGATGGAAGGCCGGAGCGCGCTGGATGAGTCCATGGTGTCGGGCGAACCGATCCCCGCCGAGAAGGGGGCAGGCGACCACGTCATCGGTGCGACCCTCAACGGAACGGGCTCGCTCGTGATGAAGGCGGAGCACGTCGGGGCGGAGACCCTGCTGGCGCGGATCGTCAAGATGGTGAGCGAGGCGCAGCGCAGCCGGGCGCCGATCCAGAAGCTCGCCGACCGCGTGTCCGTCATCTTCGTGCCCACGGTCGTCGCGGTCGCGGGGATCACCTTCATCATCTGGGCCCTGGTCGGACCCTCGCCGCGCCTGGCGTACGCGTCACTCAACGCCATCGCGGTGCTGATCATCGCCTGTCCCTGCGCGCTCGGACTGGCGACGCCCATCTCGATCATGGTGGCGATCGGCCGCGGGGCGACGATGGGCGTGCTGTTCCGGAACGCCGAAGCCATCGAGATCCTGCGCACCGTGGACACGCTCGTCGTCGACAAGACCGGGACGCTCACCGAGGGCAAGCCGAAGCTCACCCAGGTGATCCCCGTGGGAGCGTGGCAGGAGCAGGAGGTCCTCCGGCTGGCCGGGAGTCTCGAGCGGGGCAGCGAGCATCCGCTCGCCTCGGCGATCGTCGCCGGCGCGGAGGAGCGCCACATCACGCTCGCAGCCTCGACCGACTTCGCGTCGCACACCGGGAGCGGGGTGTCGGGCAAGGTCGAAGGGCGGCCCGTGGCACTCGGGAGCCCGGCGATGGTGGCCGAGCGGAAGATCGACGTCGGCGCACTCGGAGCAAAGGCGGAAGAGATGCGAGCCGCCGGCCAGACGGTCATGTACGTGATCGTGGACAACCGTCTCGCCGGACTGATCGCAGTTGCCGACCCCATCAAGGCGACGACGGCCGACGCGATCCGCGAGTTGCACGCCGAGGGTCTCCGCCTCGTGATGCTGACAGGCGACAGCAAGACGACCGCGGAAGCGGTGGCGAAGCAGCTCGGCATCGACGAGGTGATCGCCGAGGTGAAGCCTGACCAGAAGGCGGCGAAGATCAAGGACCTGCAGGCGGCCGGCCGAGTGGTCGCCATGGCCGGCGACGGCATCAACGACGCGCCGGCCCTGTCGCAGGCGCAGGTGGGCATCGCGATGGGAACGGGAACCGACATCGCGATGGAAAGCGCTGGCATCACACTGGTGAAGGGCGACCTGCGGGGGATCGTGCGTGCGCGGAGGCTGAGCCGGGCGACCATGAGCAATATCCGCCAGAACCTGTTTTTCGCCTTCGGCTACAACGCGCTCGGCGTGCCGATCGCGGCGGGCGCGCTCTATCCGGTATTCGGATGGCTCTTGAGCCCGATCATCGCTGCGGCCGCGATGAGCTTCAGTTCGGTATCGGTGATCGGCAACGCCCTTCGCCTCCGAACCAGGGGAATCTAAGGTGAGGAGCGGCCGATGCCCGTTGATGTGGGGCCAGGAGGGGGAAGGATGAAGAAGCTGTCCCGCAAACGCGTCCTGGTCGTCGACGTCGGCGGTGCCCACGTCAAGCTGCAGGCCACGGGCCAACGGACCTCCGCCCGATTCGTCTCCGGGCCCTCGATGGGGGCCGAGGCCATGGTCGCCGGCGTACTCGAGGTGGTTGCGGAGTGGAAGTACGACGTGGTGTCGATCGGTTACCCGGGGCCGGTGCTGCGCGGCCGGCCGGTTTCCGAACCGCACAACCTCGCGCCCGGCTGGATGGGCTTCGATTTCGAGGCCGCGTTCGGGTGTCCCGTCCGGCTCGTCAATGACGCGGCCATGCAGGCTCTAGGGAGTTACAAAGGAGGGAGGTTGCTCTTCCTGGGTCTGGGAACCGGCCTCGGCTCTACGATGATCGTCGAAGGCATCCTGCAGCCGATGGAACTGGGCCATCTTCCGTATCGGAAGAGGACCTTCGAGGACTACGTGGGGATCCGGGGCTTGAAGCGATTCGGGAAGAAACGATGGCGGCACTTCGTCGAGGATGTCGTCGCGCGCCTCATCGCGGCCCTCCAGCCGGACGATGTCGTGCTCGGGGGAGGCAACGTCAAGAAGCTGAAGAAGCTGCCCGCCGGTTGCCGGGAGGGTTCGAATTCGAATGCATTCCGCGGGGGGTATCGCATTTGGGAGAAGGGTGGTTGACCGACGTGCATTGCGTGAACCCCACGATTCCGTGATGCGACGCCTGATGACTCGCGTAATGCACGATTCACGCTAGGCGCACTGACGAGACCAACACGACCAAGCCCACAGCTTGGCAGTTCAGAGACGTGAACCGCCCCGGGTTTCCCGTAGCCTCTATCGCCTGAGAGGCTGGGCAAATGAGGGAGATTTGCGGCGACCTCTGCCCCACGGTGGCGGTGCCCCTAGTGATGCGCGCTTCGAGGCGCTCTGCGGGGCGGCAGAAAGGATTGGTGCGGCACGCAGTCTGATGCACCACGTGCCTCCTTAATTTGCTGAACGAGCAACCTGCGCTATCTTCTTGCGCCACGGCCCCGTAGCTCAGACGGATAGAGCAGCGGTTTCCTAAACCGCGTGCCACTGGTTCGACTCCAGTCGGGGCCACCACATAGATTGCCGTGATCCATCGCGAAAGTGCGTCAGCCAGAGGGTGTTCC
>JBDSKE010000117.1:0-9132 GCA_039917105.1 Candidatus Eiseniibacteriota bacterium
GGTGCGCTACGACGGCGTGGCCCAACGGATCCTGGTTTCGACTTATACGCCTTCCGGGGGTTGGACGGTGCGTGGTACGCCCCTCGACCTTGCGCTTGCCCCGGGCGACCGTCTGGGCGCGCGCGCACGCGGCGACGGGAGCGTCGAAGTCTGGCGCAATACCAATCTGCTGGCCACCTACTCGGTGGGGGGATGGCCGTTCGCGGCCAACGGCGGGCGGATCGGCGTGTCGCTCGACAATGCGAGCGCGGCGCGTCTGGACGACTTCGGCGGCGGCAACAGTGCCGGTGGCGTCACCAATAGCCAACCACTGGCCGTGGCCTCGGCAACCCCGGCCAGCGGAAGGTCCCCGCTGAGCGTGGACTTCTCTGGCGCTGGCTCGAGCGATCCGGACGGTGACGCGCTCCAGTATGCATGGACGTTCGGCGATGGCGCCTCGGCCAACAGTGCGACCGTGAGCCACGTCTATGGCTCACCCGGTGAGTACACGGCAAGGCTCACCGTGAGCGATGGTCGCGGTGGGTCCTCGACGGCGGCGGTGGCGGTCAGCGTCACGGCTTCGGCGCCGGCTTTCCCGACCACGGCGGTGCTCGATGCGTTCGATCGTCCCGACGGCGCCGTTGGCGGAAACTGGGTGGGCGAAATGCAGGACCTGACGCTCCTGGGCCAGCAGTTGATGCCCATCGCTTCTGCCGCCGCGGTGTGGAACGGCGCCAGCTTCGGCGTCAATCAAGAAGCCTACGTGACGCTGGCCGCGATCAATCCGGATGCAGCCGAACATGCGCTCATGCTCAAGGTGCAGGGGTTGAGTTGGGACACCGGTTGCATCCTGGTGCGCTACGAGGCGGCGCAATCGCGGGTGTCGGTGTCGACCTATGCGCCTGCCCAGGGCTGGGTCACTCGCGCCACGTTCAGCGGCGCGCTCGCAGCGGGCGATCGACTCGGCGCGCGGGCGCTGTCCAATGGCAATGTACAGGTGTATCGCAACACCACACGATTGGGGACCGGCTCGGTATCCGATTGGCCGTTCGTCGCCAATGGGGGTTGGGTGGGCCTCAAGTTCGCCGGTGCGGATGGCGCGCGGCTCGACAACTTCGGCGGCGGTGAGTTCACCGCGGGGCCACCGGATACCGGCTCCACCGCGGCGCCTTCTCAAGTGGAGCTCTCGGGCGGAATCCCCAATCCCACAACCGCCGGTGTGCAGTTGTCGCTTGCCCTGCCGCGCGCCTCGTACGTGGGTTTCGCGATCTACGATCTGGCAGGGCGACAAGTCTGGGCTCAGGACTTGCGCGCCCTGCCGGTCGGGCGGGTCACACTCGTATGGAACGGCCGGACACGCGACGGCATATCGGTGCCAGCCGGCGCCTATCTGGCGCGCGTGAGTATCGATGGTCGGGTGCTGTTGCGGCGGCTCGCGGTGCTGCGTTGAGTCCCCGAGCTATTTCATCACGCTCACGCGCCGCGTGATCGTCTTGTCGCCGGCGGTGAATCGGGCCCAGTAAAGACCCGGGTCCACGCGCCGTCCGCCGGAGTCCACGCCGCTCCACGCCACGTCGTGCACGCCAGCTTCATAGGGCGCATCGGCGACCGTGGTGACGCGCCGCCCATTCAAGTCGAACAATTCCAGTTTCACGCTCTCGGCCTGCGGCAGCGCGAAGTGGAACCGACCTGGCCCGCGCATGGGATTGGGAGCGATGCCCGCGAACTCGAGCGTTCTGGGGAGGTTGTCATCCACTGCCACGATCACATTGGAGCTCCATGCGAACGTGTAAGTGACCGGAGTGGCCGAGTCCGTGCCGTCCTGGCGATAGACGACGATCGGGCACCAGCCAGAGGTCACCGGCGTCACCTCGAGCGTGTCCTGGTCGGCCCCACTGGCAACCGCGGTTCCCTGGCCCGAGCCACGACCGTAAATGCCGGCGGACGTTTCGGGGAACAGCTCGAACGCCAGGTCGCCGGCGCCGCTGCTCCGCCACAACAACATGCGATACGTGACGCCTGCCTGCAGGTAAGCCTCGTACACATCGGCGAGCCGCCCAGCCGCCATGGTCTGACCCGTCCATTGGGCGGATGAGCTCAGACTGTAGCGACCCACGTCGTTCGAGTTGTCGAGGTTGAATCCATTCCCGCCGCCAGCGGTCGAGAAGCGAGTCACGGCAGGGTAGTAACTCGGGCTCAGTGCCGAGGCGTACTGCCCGACCACGAAATCGGTCCTGTTCCCGCTGTACGTGGAACCGGCAAGGAAACTACTGAATCCACTCGAGCTCGAGGCGTAGTCCGAATACGTGTAAAGGTCATAGTCATCGCCCGGCGCAATCGGGGCCGCCGAGGTCACCCAAGCTTGCGCGTAGGTGGGGAGCAGGGCGAATCCGTCGCTGTTGGGATAGATCCCGAACCCGGCATCGGGCGGCACGCCGCGGGCCACCGGGGCGCCTACCGCCAGCGGGAGCGGACTCCAGACCCATTGGCCGGTCCAAGCATTGTCCGTCTCGTTCGGTTCGGGCAGGAGGCCGTCGTAATCGGCGTACTGCGTGAGCGAATGGCGACCGCCGCGGATCCATAACGTCCCCACATTGAGCGCCTGCCAGCTACCCGGGCCGTTGGGATCCGGCGCATTGCTGAATGCCACATAGCTCTCGGTGTCGAGGTAGATGCGCTCACCCCAGGTCGGCATGGGGTTGGGGCCCTCGTTCTGCGTGGCCCAGTTCAGGTAGGTGGTTCCTGCATTGCCATTGAGCACGGCTGTGAGCGGAGCATTGAACAGGCCCGCGCCGGCCGCGTTGCGTGGGACCACGGGACTCGAGAACCCGCTGGGCGTCACGGTGGTGTTCAGGTTCGACAACGATGCGCCCACGCGTAGTTCGTAGTCGTTGGCGTACCCGATGTCGGCGTTTCCACGCTTCCAGACGACCACTGCGTAGTACCCGGCCGTGGGCGGGGTGTAGTTGCACTCCTCGTTCGTTCCGGGCGCAGCGACCTGCCCGCTGGCCACAGAACTACCCTTGCCGAAGTAGTCGCCGCTCGCCGCATAGACCGAAATGTTCAGGTCGGCCGTTCCGGTCAGATTCATGAGTTGGAATCGGTACGAAGTCGCGGTGCTGCCCAAGTAGACCTCGTGCACCTTGACGATGTCGTATGCACCCATGGCGACCGTGCCCGAACTGACATAGGCGTTGTAGCCGGTTCCCGGGAACATGCTCGAGCCCACCTGGTTGCTCTGGTGGATCAACACCGGATCCCCCACCGGGGCCGAGTAGCGCGTCACGCCCACATAGCGCGTGGCCCCGTAGCCCACCCCGGCATTGTTGCCATTGGTCAGCACGAAATCCGAGTTGGCACCGCCATAGGCGGAGCCGGCCAAGGCATTGCCGAATCCGCTGGTGGCCCCGGTGTAGTCGTTATGCAGTCGCAGATCGTAATCATCCGCCGCCGAGTAGGGCGTGATTGCCACACAGCTCCACCAGTTGCCCGTGGCCCGCAAGCCATCGCAGTTGGCGTAGGTGAGTCCGCCGCGCTGAGGCGGCACCGCGCGGGCGATCGGCACCTGATTGGTGAGCGTGGTCGGCTCGAACACGTATTGCGCCTGGAATACGTTGTCGGACTCAATGGACTCGATGGTCTCGTCGTTGATATCCATGTTTTCACGCATGGTGTGCCTGCCGCCGCGCGTATACACGCCAAGGTTGGGCCACAGCCCATACGTGCCCCCGGCGGCCCAGACTCCGCCCCAATAGAGGCCGTAGGCATAGTCGTCGTCCAGCCAAAGCTGGTTGGTGCCGCCTGGAGAGGCGCAGTCCCCTCCGTTGTTGCTCATGGCTGCGTTCCAATAGCTGGTGGTGTTCCCGGCCAGCACTGCAGGTAGCGGCGCCGAGCTGCCTGTGGCATCCGGCGTGTTGCGCGGGACCACGGTCCAGTACCAACCGGCCGGGGTGCCCGAGGTGAAGTTCGCACGCGTATGCGAGTACATGTATTCGGCGCCCTGCACGTCGTCCAAGGCGAGCGTGTTCTTCTGGGTCTCGCCGTTCACGCCGTACCCGTACATGGTCTCGGCCGCGTCGGCAGCGCCGTACAGGTCGAGCAGGCCGATCGTGTGCCCTTCCTCGTGGGTGCCGATGTTCTGCACGCTCATGGTGGTGGCGGAGCCGCCCGCACTCCATGTGAAGTGCTGCGCATTGAATGCGATGTCGGCTTCCACGATCTGGTTGGTGGCGACGATGTAGAACCAGGTTGCCACCGCGATCGTGCCCGAGCTCCAGCCGGTGTTGCTCCAGTAGCGGCAGTTCGTTCCGTCGCTGGCGGTGGTGGCGATCGCCGTGCCGCCGCCGTAGGTCATCGAGGCGCCCGAGGCGCACGACCAAGCGTTGTATCCGTTCACCATGGCGTCGCGCGTGTCGTTGAATGTGACGCCAGGTGCGCCGCCGTTATTCAGCAGCCAGGTGAAGGGAAAGGCAGTCCACTTCTGTCCGGACCAGTTGTACGAGATGTCGTGGTTCACCGAGTTGCTGGCGGTACCCGCGCCCTGTTTGAGCAGGTAGACGTCGCCACTCGAGGTGGCCGGCACGCGCACCTGGACCCACGAGTTGAGCGATTGCGCCACCGGCGTCACGAAACCGCCACCGGGGAAGTACACGCGATCGGTGGAGTAACCGCAGTCGTTGCAGAACACCGTGATCAGCTCGCCGTTATTCGCGGCGGTCTTGGCGGGGGAGATACTGGAGATCGAGGGCACGGCATGGGCCATGGCCGGCAGTAGCAGGAGACCAGCGACGCACGCCAGCCGTCCCAGGGATCGCAATGTCATTGGGGAGCCTCTTGGAGTGGGAGGAGCAGCGGTCAGTGGTCGCGCTTCGGAGTCGCTTGGATCATCTGCTTCACCGAAGTCCGAAACTTGCCGAGGCTGCCCGCATCGCCTTTTGTTCCGACGACTTGGGTGCCCTGCACCGCGAACTTGCCCTGCTCATCGTGGTTCACACTCCAGCGTGCGCCCGAGGTGGTCTTCATGAACAGCACCACATCCTCATTGGCGACGAACTGCGCTTGGTGTTCCTGCCGCATGCCCATCCCATCCACTTCGCCACCATTCACCCGGAACTTAACGACCTGACCCGCCGCGAGTGAACCCTTCCAGGCTTCGGAGACCTTCACGGTCACATCGGTCACGATGATCCGGTCGCCACTTTCGGCCCAGTGGCTCGAGCGCGAGATGACGGTGCCCCGCACGACGGCGTCCGACTCCGCTGCGTTCTGCGGCAACGGCACGTCGAGCATGAAGGCATGCAGCGGGGAGGCCAACAACAACGCGAGTACTGCGACTCTCAGGATGCGTGTCATGGCTGGCTCCTACTGGTTCGAGACGGCGCCAGGTGCCGAGCGCGGGACCATGGTTGTCTGCGGAGCCTTGGGGTGCAGGATCATCTCGATCGCGTCGTTCGCCGCACGCGATCCTGCGATGTCGCCGCGTTGCAGGGCCTGCGCCGAGAGCGCGCGCAGCACTTGCACCTCGGTGTCGCGCTTCACCTGGATCACCTTGATCTCCAGTGCATGGCGCGCGGGGCCACCGGCGAGCGGTTCGATCTGCTTCTGCAGCTCGGCGACCTGCGTGCGTCCCAGTTCCTGGATATCGAAGATCGTCTTCTCGGCCTTCGTCATGGGAGCGCGTCGCAGCTCCGGTCTGGTTGCCGCAGTGGCCTCGGCGGTGCGCTTCACCAGTTCAGGCGAGAGGTTGCCCTGCACGGCTTGCCCATCGCGCGCGGGGCGCGCGGAACCGGTTGCGGTTTCATCGGCGGCGGCGATCGAAGCTGTGCTCAACAAGGCGATCGCGATCAGCAGGGTTCGCACTTGGACAGGGGGAATCATGGCGGGCTCCAATCGAACGGGGGGACATCGGTGTCAAAGACTGGCTCGGACGGCAGGACTATACAACGTCATGACGTGGGCGTCGCGAGGAAGTTGGAGCGCGTATTACTGCATCACGCTGACGCGACGGGTGAGCGTCTGGGCACCTGAGGTGAGACGCGCCCAGTAAAGCCCCGGGTCCACGCGCCGTCCGCTGGAGTCGAGGCCGCTCCACGCCACATCGTGCACGCCAGCTTCATAGGTTGCGTCGGCGACCGTGGCGATGCGTCGGCCGTTCAAGTCGAACAGTTCCAGCTTGACGTTCTGGGCCTGCGGCAATGCGAAGTGGAACCGGCCGGGCCCCCGCATCGGATTGGGTGCGATGCCGGCGAACTCGAGCGTCCGCGGGCGGTCGTCATCCACGGCCACGATGACGGCGGTACTCCACGCGAAGGTGTACACAACGGGCGTGCTCGAACTCGTCCCATCCGTGCGGTGGACCACGATCGGGAACCATCCGGTGGCGGTCGGCGTGATCTCGAGTGAGTCCTGGTCGCCGCCGCTGGGAATGCTGGTTCCCAGACCGGCCCCGCGGGCGTGGATGCCACCGGTGGTCGCGGGGAACAGTTCAAAGCTCATCTCGCTCGTGCCACTGCTTCTCCACAGGGTCATCCGGTAGGTGGTGCCCGCCGAAAGATAGGCTTCGTACACATCGGCAAGGCGGCCGACCGGCATGGTCTGGGCCACCCAGCGTGCAGTCGGGCTGGTGCTGGTCCGGCCCACGTCATTCGAGTTGTCGAGGCTGAAGTTGTCTCCGCCGCCGCCGGTCGCGAAGCGGGTCACGGCGGGGTAGTAACGCGGGCCCAGGGCCGATCCGTATTGACCCACCACGAAGTCGGTGGCGTTTCCGGTGAAGCTGGAGCCGTTCACATAGGTACTGAACCCGCTCGAGCTGGAAACATAGTCGGAGTACACGCGCAGGTCGTAGTCATCGCCGGGTTCGTCGGGCGCGGCCGAGACGACCCACGCCTGTGCCGCGGTGGGATCGAGCACGAAGCCATCGCTGTTGGGATAGGCGCCCGCACCAATGTTGGGCGGCTTGAATCGCGCCACGGTCGATCCGATCGTGAGCGGGATCGGACTCCACACCCACTGTCCCGTCCATTCGTTGTCGGACTCGTTGGACTCGGCGACGAGGCCGAAGGGATCGGCACGCTGGGTCAGGGAGTGTCGGCCGCCGCGGATGAACAGCTTGCCCACGTTCAACGCCTGCCAACTGCCTGGGTCATTCGGATTGGGAGCAGTGCTGGATGCCACGTAGCTTTCGGTGTCCACATAAATGCGCGCAGTCCAGCCCGGCAGGGGGTTGGGCCCTTGATTCTCCGTCGCCCAGTTGATGTAGGTGCTCGGCGCGCCGCCTTCGAGTGTGGCGGTCAGGGGTGCATTGAATGGGGTCGCGCCCAAGGTGTTGCGGGGAACCACCGGGCTCGTGAAGCCGGCCGGGGTGATGGTGGCATTCAGGTTCGACAAAGATGCGCCCACGCGTAGTTGGTAGGTGTTGGCGTCGCCGATGTCGGCATTGCCGCGTTTCCATACCACGACCGCGTAGTAGCCGGGCGAAGGTGGGATGTAGTTGATCTCCTCGTTGGTCGCGTCGCCAAGGTTCTGCGAACTGGCGACCGAGTTGGCTTTGCCGTAGAAGTCACCGCCCGCGGCATACAATGAGATGTTGAGGTCCGCCGTCCCGGTCAGGTTCTGCAGCATGAATCGGTACGAGGTCGAGGCGCTGCCCAGATAGACCTCGTGCAGCTTGACGATGTCATAGGCGTTCATCGTCATTGAGCCGGTCGAAGCGAGGGAGCCGTAGGCGGTGCCTGGGAACAGCGTGCTTCCGACCTTGTTGCCCTGTTGGATCAGCACCGGGTCGCCAACGCTGGCGCTGTAGCGCGTGATGCCGAGCTGGACCGTGGCACCAAAGCCCACTGCAGCATTGTTGCCGTTGAAGAGCACGAAGTCCGAGTTCGCGCCGCTGTAGGTCGAGGTCGCGATCGAGACGCCGAAGCCGTCCGTCGAGCCGCCGTAGTCGTCATACATCGAGATGTCGTAATCGTCCGCCTGATTGTACGGAGTGATGGCCACACATCCCCACGAGTTGCCGGTGGCGCGCAGCCCGTCGCAGTTGGCGTAGGTGCCTGTCCCGCGTTGCGGAGGCGCCAAGCGGGCGATTGGCACCTGGTCGTCGATCGGTGCGGGGGCGAACACGAACTGGGCGGGGAATGAGTTATCGCCCTCGTTCGATTCGATGGTCTCGTTGTCGGTGTCCATGATTTCGCGCATGGTGTGCCTGCCACCGCGCGTGTACACGCCCAAGTTGGTCCACAGCCCGAGCGTGACCGCATTGCCCCAGACGCCGCCCCAGTACAGGTCGTAGACACGTTCGTCGTCCAGCCAAAGCTGGTTCGTGCCGCCCGGCGCGGCGCAGTCGCCCCCCTTGTTGCGCATGGCTGCGTTCCAATAAATGTCGGTGTTGCCAGTGAGTTGGGCGGGCAGCGGCGCAAAGGTGCTCGTGGCATCCGCGGTATTGCGGGGCACGACGGGCCAGTCCCAGCCACCCGGATAGGCCGCAGCGAAATTCGCACGCGTATGCGGGTACATGAACTCGGCTCCCACCACATCGTCGCTTGCCAGCGTGGTCTTCCTGGATTCGCCGTTCGCTCCGTACCCGTACATGGTCTCGGCTGAGTCAGCGGCGCCGTAGACATCGAGCAGGCCCAGGGTGTGGCCTTCCTCGTGGGTGCCCACGTTCTGCACGCTCATGGTCGTGGCGCTGCCGTCGGCACTCCAGGTGTAGTGCTGCGCATTGAAGGCGAGGTCGGTCTCCACGATCTGGTTGGTGGCCACCACGTAGAACGTGGTCGCGACCGCGACCGTGCCGGGACTCCAGCCGGTGTTGCTCCAGAAGCGGCAACTCGTCCCGTCCAAGGCGCTGGTGGCGATCGCCGTGCTGCCCCCGTAGGTCATGGATGCGCCCGAGGCGCAGGACCATGCGTTGTACCCAATGCTCATCGCGTCGCGGGTGTCGGTGAAAGACACTCCGGGTGCTCCGGCGATATTCAGGAACCAAGTGAACGGGAACGCGGTCCACTTCTGCCCGGACCAGTTGTATGAGATCTCGTGGCTCACCGCATTGCTGGCGGTGCCGCCGCCCTGCTTGAGCAGGTAGACGTCGCCGCTCCATGTGGCCGGCACCCGCACCTGGACCCAGGCGTTGAGCGATTGGGCCACGGGAGTCACGAA
>JBDSKE010000118.1:0-5890 GCA_039917105.1 Candidatus Eiseniibacteriota bacterium
GCATTCGCGCCTGCTTGGCCTGTTTGGTCAGCTCGACCACGCGGTGGACGACCTCTTCTCCGTCACCGATCACGAACGCGTCGATGAACTCGGCCATGGATTCGGGGCTGAATGCCTGTGCACCACCTGCGATGATCAGGGGATGGCGCTCGTCGCGCTGCAGGGTCCGCAGCGGCAGGCCGGCCAGATCGAGCATATTGAGAACGTTGGTGTACTGGAGTTCGTATTGCAGAGAGAAACCGATGATGTCGAATCCGCCCGCCGGCGCATGGCTATCGAGCGAGAAGAGTGGGATGCCCAGGCGGCGCATCTCCTTCTCGGCATCGGGCCAGGGGGCGAAGGTCATCTCGCAGGCGCTGTCCGGCCGCGCGTTCAGGATGTGGTGCAGGATCCGGATGCCCAGATTCGAGAGCCCGATCTCGTACGCATCCGGGAACGCGAGCAACACGCTCACCTCAGCAGTCTCCAGAGGCTTGCGCGTGGCATGCAGCGCGTTACCCAGATAGCGATTGGGTTTGGAGACGCGCGGCAGCAATTGGTGCTCGATGAGTTCGGTGATCGAGACGGTCATGTCGTACCCCGGGAAGCTACCACCTGGTGAAGCAATCGGCGGAAGGTAGCACGCCGCGACCCGAGCGGACAATCCCCGCGTCGGCGTAACCTTTTGCGGGAGAATCCAATTGGAGGGCTCGGTGCGTCTGTTATAGGGTGTCCGGCGCGCTCTGTCCGGACCCTCTATGAAAGGCGCTCGGCCATGAAGGTCTCCGACCAACAGTATTTCACCCTCAAGCGGCTGCACTCCCTGACCGGCGTGGTTCCCGTCGGGCTGTTCCTGCTCGAACACTTCTTCACCAATGCCAAGGCGCTGCAGGGCCCTGCGGCTTTCGACAAGGCGGCAGCCGAGTTGGCCGGCCTGCCATTCGTGGTGGTGCTCGAGGCGCTGGGCATCTGGTTGCCGATCCTGTTCCACATGGTGGTGGGCATCCTGATCGCCACGACCTCTCAGGCCAATCTTGGCAAGCACGGCTATGCGCGCAATTGGCAGTACACGCTGCAGCGGGTCACGGGCTTGATCCTGGTCGTCTACATTCTCTTCCACACTTGGCAGACGCGCTTTTCGGGCGAGTATCTCAACTCGGTCAGCGCCTACCAGTATGTGAACCAACTGTTGGCGGGGGCGGGTTGGTTCATGTTCTACCTGCTCGGTATCATTTCGGCCTGTTATCACTTCGGCAATGGACTGTTCGGCTTCGCGATCCACTGGGGTCTGGTCACCGGCCGCAATGCGCAGCGCGTCGCCGCGAGGATCGGCCTGCTGGTCTTCGTCGGCCTTGCGATCGTGGGAGTGCTGACCCTGCTGGGCTTTCGTGGCCTTCGCCTTGACTTCCTGCAAAAGCCCCACTCCGCTGAGCATGGTCCCGTGGTCCACGAAGGAGGGCAACGCTGATGGCGACTCCTCGCATCGCGGTCGTCGGTGGCGGCCTGGCCGGGCTCATGGCCACGATCAAGATCGCCGAGGCCGGTGTCGCCGTGGACCTGTTCTCGATCGTGCCTGTGAAGCGCTCGCACTCCGTGTGCGCGCAGGGCGGGATCAACGGCGCGGTCAACGTCAAGGGTGAGAACGATTCGCCCGAGATCCACTTCACCGATACCTGCAGGGGCGGCGACTTCCTTGCCAACCAGCCTCCGGTGAAAGGGATGTGCTACGCCGCCCCCGGCATCATCTACCTATTCGACCGCATGGGCGTCACGTTCAATCGCACGCCCGAGGGCTTCCTCGATTTTCGCCGCTTCGGCGGCACCCTGCACAGCCGCACCGCGTTCGCCGGCGCCACCACGGGCCAGCAGTTGCTGTATGCACTGGATGAACAAGTGCGGCGTCACGAGGCCGCCGGCCTCGTGACCAAATACGAAGGCTGGGAGTTCGTTGGCACGGTGCGCGACGATAGCGGTCGCTGCGTCGGGCTCACGGCGCTGGACCAGCGCAGCATGAAGGCCAAGAGTTTCGCCGCCGAAGCGGTGATCCTTGCCACGGGTGGCCCGGGCCTGCTGTTCGGCAAGAGTACGAACAGCATCATCAACTCGGGCTCCGCCGCCGCCGCCGCGTACATGGATGGCGCCCATTACGGGAACGGCGAGTTCATCCAGATCCACCCCACCGCCATCCCCGGCGCCGACAAGCTTCGCCTCATGAGCGAGTCGGCCCGCGGCGAGGGTGGCCGAGTCTGGGTGCCCAGGACCAAGGGTGACACGCGCGTGGCTCGGACCATTCCGGAACACGAGCGTTGGTACTTCCTCGAAGAGAAGTATCCCAAGTACCGCAACCTCGTGCCGCGCGACGTGGCCAGCCGGGAGATCCACAACATCTGCGTCAATCTTGGGATGGGACTGGGCGGCCAGATGAGCGTGTACCTCGACCTCACGCACATCCCTCGCGAGACGCTGCAGCGCAAGCTGGGCGGCATCATCGAGATCTATGAGAAGTTCACGGGCGACGATCCGTGCGACGTACCCATGCAGATCTTCCCAGCCGTGCACTACTCGATGGGCGGGCTGTGGGTGGACTACGAGAGCACCACGGATGGCTTCCTCGACCTGGGAAGCGTGCGGAATCAGATGACCAACATCCCCGGTCTTTACGCTGTTGGTGAATGTGACTACCAGTATCACGGCGCCAATCGCCTGGGCGCGAACTCCCTCCTGTCCTGCGTTTACGCGGGTCAGGTGGTGGGACCCGCAGCGGTCAGGTGGGCCCAGGATCAGGCCAAGACTGGCGCGACGCCTTCGAGCGTGCTCGCCACGGCGGACACCCGGTGGACCGAACATTTCGCGGAATTGGGCCGCCGCGAGGGTCCCGAGAATCCGTACGTGATTCACGAGGAGCTGGGCAAATGGATGCTCGAGAATGTGACCATCGTGCGCGAAAACGACAAACTGCGCGCGACCGATGCGAAGATCCTCGAGCTCATGGAGCGCTGGCACAGGACGAGCGTGCTGGACCAGGGCCAATGGGCCAACGCCCCGCTTTCGTTCCTGAATCAGCTGTGGAACATGCTGCACCTATCGCGCGTGGTCACGTTGGGCGCGCTGGCGCGCGATGAATCCCGCGGGGCGCACTACAAGCCGGAGTTCCCCTCCCGGGACGATACCAACTGGATGAAGACCACGATCGCAGACTTCTCGCCCGAAGGGCCGAAGTTCCACTACGAACCGGTCGATGTCTCACTGTACGCTCCGGTCGAGCGTAAGTACGACTAGGAGGTGTGCGAGATGGCCCGCCAGACAATCGAACTCCGCATCAAGCGTCAGGACTCGCCCACCGCAGCGAAGCGTTGGGAGGAGTTCTCACTCCCCTACCAGCCCGGCATGAACGTGATCTCGGTTCTGATGGAGATCCGCAAGAATCCGGTCACCCGCGACGGCGCCAGGACGACGCCGGTCCATTGGGAGTCCTCATGCCTTGAAGAGGTCTGCGGCTCATGCACCATGCTGGTCAATGGGAAGCCGCGCCAGTCCTGCACCGCGCTCGTCGATTCGCTGGGCGACGCTCCCATCACGCTGGAGCCGCTCACCAAGTTCCCGGTGGTGCGGGACCTGCAAGTGGACCGCAAGCCGATGTTCGACTCGCTCAAACGGGTGAAGGCCTGGATCCCGATCGATGGCACCTATGACCTGGGTGTGGGGCCGCGCTTATCGCAGAGCGAGCAGGAGATCAATTACGCGTTTTCGCGCTGCATGACCTGCGGTTGTTGCATGGAAGTCTGCCCGCAGTACAACGACCGATCGGACTTCATGGGGCCAGCTCCGTTGGCGCAGGTCCGCCTGTTCAACTCGCACCCGACGGGCCGCATGAACGCGCATGAGCGGCTTGAGGCCATCATGGGCAAGGGCGGCATCGTGGACTGCGGCAACGCGCAGAACTGCGTCGAGGTGTGTCCCAAGGATATTCCGCTCACCGAGGCCTTTGGCGAACTTGGCCGGCAGACCACGGTGTTCTGGCTCCAGAACCTTTTGCAGAAGTAGGCGCGTGATGGGTGGATTGGCAGAGAACCGGACCGCCGGGTCGGGCGGCGTCGCCGCTCGATTCCTGTCGGATCTGCAACACTTCATCGCGAACGATCGCTCACACGACATCGCCGCATTACGGCAGGGACTTTATGCTTGGGTGCGCAACGCACAGGCAGAAGCCCCGAGTTTCGCGCTCGTGCACCAGTTCTCGGCACGGGCGTTATCGGTGGCGAACGCTGCCATGGAGCGCGGCGATTCCGCCGCCGACTTGCGCGCTCACCTTGCCCAGAGCTGCCATGCCGAAGCCACCGACCTGGCGACCGCAATCGAGGGGGTCGCCCGGACGGCCGCGGCGACGATCTCAGTCAACGAACCCTGGATCGCGACGCTCTCGAACAGCACCGCGGTGCATGAAGCATTGCGCGTATTGCACCGCGAAGGACGCAGTCCGCGCGTGCTGCTGGCCGAGAGCCGACCGCGCCTCGAAGGTCGCGACATGGCAGCCGCGCTCGCTGCCGATGGCATTCCGGTGTGGCTCGTGACAGATGTGGCCTTGCCGATGCTCATGCAACAGGCAACCGCCCTGTGGCTGGGCGCCAATGCCGTGACCGAGCACGGTGTGCTCAGTAAGATCGGCTCGTTCGTGACCGCGCTGGCCGCGCGCGAGCATGGAGTGACGGTTCACGGCCTGGCGCATCGCCGCAAGTTCCTGCCCGCCACGACGCGTTCGCTTGCGATCGCTGAAATGCCCGCCGCTGAGTTGTGGGAGGCCGCACCGCAGGGCGTGCGTCCGCGTAACATCTACTTCGAAATGGTACCCATCAAGCTTGTGCGCGGAATCTGTACCGAGGACGGTGTGGTGGGACCGAGCGAAGCCGTGCTGGTGGCGCAGGACCGCGCGCTGCCGGATGAGCTGGAGAGTCCGCCGAGCGTGCCACTTCGCGCATGACGCAGGGAAGGGTGCCGCTAATCGATGCTCCCCAGCGGGCGGGACGCTACTCCCCCTGTCGCTCGCAACCAGGTCACCCGAGCTGAGATCCCGCCGCTGGCGTCCGGCTCCATGCACTGGTCGCCACGACGCTCGGCATCGAGCCGATGCACGTCGAGGAACGGCGGCTCCTCCCCGACCAATTCGCCCCCGGGGCGCTCGGCCTGCAGTCACGTGGATGGTGAGATGCCCTTGTACTTCGCCCGGCATGTGCGAGTCGATCAGCACCAACCGCCATGCGCCTGCGCGGACGACCCGATCGGCGTGCACGCAACCTCCAAACAGATGTGCCTCCATCACCTCGGGCACGTCGTGATTCCCCGGGATGCCATGAACCGGCACCCCGAGCTCCTCGAACGCGAGTCGCAGGCGTCGGTAGGCCGCCGCCGAACCATCGTCACGGAAGTCGCCCGTGTGGATCATGAGGTCGGGCCGCGCTCCGAAGGCCTGAGCCGGATGGGTCGTTCGGACATTTGGTTTGCCTAGGCTCCCCGCGACGCCGCCGCCAGCTCGGGCTTGAGGAACCGGCCCGTGTGTGAGCGCTCACACTCGGCGATCGTCTCGGGTGGCCCCTCGGCAATCAGCTCGCCGCCGCCTGAACCCCCGTCGGGTCCCAGGTCCACCAGCCAATCGCTACAGCGGATCACGTCGAGGTTGTGCTCCACCACTACCACGGTATCGCCGCGCTGGGTGAGGTCGTCCAACACTTCGAGCAAGCGCTGAACATCATTCCAGTGCAGCCCAACGGTGGGCTCATCGAGCACATACAGGGACGGCCCGGCGCCCTTTTCGGCCAACTCCCGCGCGATCTTCAGGCGCTGCGCCTCGCCGCCCGAGAGCTGGTTCGCGGGCTGGCCCAGACGCAGGTAGCCCAGACCGACGCGTTTCAGGATG
>JBDSKE010000119.1:0-7949 GCA_039917105.1 Candidatus Eiseniibacteriota bacterium
GCGTCGACCAACAACCAGCGGCGCTGGATATCGGTCTCGCGGGCGGAATAGGTCTTCATCCGTCCTCCGGTTCAGCTGCATGCCACAACCGCGCCCGGTCCCGTCGCTCGGGGGCCGAAACGGTTGCAAGACGTGGGCAGGAAGCCCCACGTACGTTCAGGAAAGCAATGGAAGATAGCCTCGCGTGGAAAGATGTGTCAAGGCATCGAGCGCGCGCGGCGGCTCACGCAAAATCCGCCAGGATGGCCCGAAGTCTCGCCAACGGCAACCCCACCACAGTGGTGAAGTCCCCCTCGATCTTGCGTATGAACTGCCCAGCCAGGCCTTGAATCCCGTAGGCCCCAGCCTTGTCCAGCGACTCCCCGCTCCCCAGGTACAGGTCCAGATCCAGCTCGCTGAGTCTGCCCATGTGGACCGTGGTGCACTCCGCCCCCGTGCGCTCTTCGTCCCCATGCACGACCGCGAGACCGGTCCAGACCTCATGGCGACGCCCATGCAGCCGACGCAACATGGCCCGCGCCTGGGCCGCATCGCCCGGCTTGCCGAGCCGTTGTCCACGCACGACCACGACCGTATCGGCTCCGATCACGACGGCCTCGGGGCGTTTCTTGGCCACTCGCCTGGCCTTGTCCAGGGCCAGGGCGCGGACCCCATGGCGAGGTTGGGCATTGCCAGGCCACGCCCGATCGGGTCCCGGGTCCACCACCGTGAAATCCGCTCCCGCCTGCTTCAACAAGGTGACACGGCGAGGGGACGCCGATGCCAACACCAATGCCGCCTCACCGGGCCAGAACAACTTTGAGCGTGCACTCACGCGCGAGGCTCCTGGATTGGCGATTCGATCATCAACGTGACCGGTCCATCATTCACGAGCCCCACCCTCATGTGCGCGCGGAACACGCCGCGCTCGAGCCGGACACCTTCGGCCGCGAGCGCCCCGCAGAATCGTTCATAGAGAGGCTCCGCCTGTTCGGGGCGGGCCGCCTGGGTGAATGCCGGTCGTCGCCCGCGTCGAGTGTCGCCGTAGAGCGTGAATTGCGGCACCACCAACACCCTGCCTCCCGCCTCCCGCACGTCGCAATTCATCTTGCCAGCATCATCCGCGAATACGCGTAGCCCTGCCACCTTGGCGGCCAGCCAAACGGCATCAGCATCCGTGTCCGCGTGCGTTGCTCCAATGAGCACGAGGAGGCCGCCCTGGATCTCACCGGTGACGCGTCCCTCCACCATCACGTCCGCACGCAGGACCCGCTGCACCAGCACCCTCACGCTTCTTCGTCCTCGGCCGTGCGGCGCGCGGGGCTGCGCAACAGGCGCTGCCGCCGCTCCACACGTTGCACGCCGGATAGCCTGCGGATGGCGGTCATCACTTCCTGGAGCTTGAGTAGGTTGGGGACCTCGACCACGAAGACGCCGCGCACGATGCGATCCTCAGCCTGCATCCCGGCGGTGCGAATATTCACCCCGGTCGCGGCGATCACCTTGGCCAGGTCCGCAAGCAAAGACGGGCGGTCCTGTCCGGTCACGACCAGACGCACGGGGAAAACCTCCTTCGGACCCGCATCCCAATCCACGGGCACGCGCCGCTCCGCCGGAGCCCGGTCGGCAAATGTGTTCGGGCAATCCTGACGATGCACCGAAACGCCGCGCCCGACGGTGACAATGCCCACGACGGGGTCGCCCGGCACGGGTTGGCAGCAGCGTGCATAGCTGACCATGACATTGGTGATGCCTTGGATGCGCACCCCACCGGTGGGCTTGCGCCCGACGCCCAACGCCTCGAGCGGCCCCTTGACCAGACGCTCAGCGAGCCCGGGCTTCTCGGGTTGGAGCTTGCGCGTCAGCGCGGTGATCGAGAGCTGGCCCTCGGCGATGCGGGCGTGCAACTCTTCGATGGACTTGCACTCGGCCTCGAGTGCAATCACTTCCAATTGGGAGGGGTCCACCTTGAGACGTTGGCGTTTGAGTTCGCGTTCGAGCATCTCCTTGCCGAGCGCAACGCTATCGTCGTAGCGCTTGCTTCTCAGATGATGGCGGATTTTGGAGCGCGCCTGCCCAGTGCGGGCGATCTTGAGCCAATCCTCGTGCGGCTGTGCCTGGGGCGATGTGATGATCTCCACCATGTCGCCATTTCGCAGTTCGTAGCGCAGCGGTACGAGTTCGCCATTCACGCGCGCTCCGACTGTACGCTGGCCAACCTCCGTGTGGATCAGGAATGCGAAATCCAGGGGCGTCGCGCCTTTGGCCAGACGTTTGAGCTGACGTCGCGGCGTGTAGACGAACACCTCCTGCTGGTGCAACGCGGTGCGCAGGAAATCCATGTATTCATCGTCCGCGTCCGCGGCGTCGTCGCGCTGCAGGCCCGCGATCTGTTGCACGAAGCCGCCAAGGCGTGCGTCCAGTTCTTCGTCGAAGCGGCCACCCTGCTTGTACACATAATGAGCCGCGACACCCGTCTCGGCCGTTCGATGCATGTCCCAGGTGCGGATCTGCACTTCGACCATCTCACCCTTTTCGGTCAGTACGGTGGTGTGGAGCGACTGGTACAAATTGCTTTTGGGAGTCGCGATGTAGTCCTTGAACCGGCCAGTGACCGGACTGTACAGATCGTGCACCACCCCCAACGCGCGATAGCAGTCGTTCCGCGAGTGCGTGACAATGCGCAGCCCGAACAAGTCGTAGATCTCCTCGAGGGGCCGGCCCGCTTGCATCTTGTGATAGATGGAATAGAAGTGCTTCGGTCTTCCGTTGACCTCGGCCTTGATTCCCGCGGCCCTCAGCCCGTCGCGCAGTTGTTCGGCGACTTGATCGAGGAAATCCTCCCTCTCCTGCCTGCGATCCTGGATCCGAGTCGACAGCTCCTGATAGGCCTGCGGTTCCATGATCTTGAGACTCAGGTCCTCGAGCTCCCGCTTGATTCCGGCCATTCCCAAACGATGCGCAAGAGGTGCGTAGATATCCCGCGTCTCGAGGGCGATCCGCTGCTGCTTCTCGGGTCGCAGGTGTTCGAGCGTGCGCATGTTGTGCAGCCGATCAGCGAGCTTGATGAAGATGACGCGCAGGTCCTTGGACATGGACAGCAGCATTTTGCGGAAGTTCTCCGCCTGGGCCGCCTCGCGACTGTCGAAGTGCATCGACGACAGCTTGGTCACCCCCTCGACCAGCGAAGCCACCTCCTTGCCGTAGTGCTTCTCGACATCCGCGATGGTGACGTCGGTGTCCTCGACGACATCATGCAAGAGCGCGGCGCACGCCAGTGTCGTGTCCATCCGTGACTCGAGCAGATCGCACAGCACCCGACAGACTTCAACCGCGTGCGACACGAACGGTTGGCCCGACACGCGCTTCTGCTCCGCGTGTGCCAGCTCGGCGAAGTCGTAGCATGCGCCCGCCCGGTCCCGATCGACCTTCGGGGCGCGCTCGGCAAACAGGCTCATGAGCGCCGCGCGAAGTTCGGGGTGCTGGCTACCGGTCGTCATCGCGTGCGGGGTCCTCCAGGCGAGGCGTCAGGGGATTCGAACACCCTTGAGCTTGAGTTGCACGCGCTGCTGGTCGTTCCAAGTATTGATCGTGGGCACGAATGCCAGGTCCGCACGACCTGCCGCCAGCAGGGCCGGCTTGAGGTCACCCATGCCGAACCCAATGGCCTCGACTTCGCCGGTGCCATCCCGCACGGTGAAGCGCACATGTTTGCCCGCCCCCACTGTGCTGATGTTGAGGAGCTGTGCATCGTGGATATGAAAAACCGGTTCCGGATTGTCGAGCCCGTGCGGCGTCATGCGCTCCAACCACTCGACCATTTCGAAACTGCACTCCGACACCAGGACTTCCGCATCGAGCTCGAGCCGGGTGGTGAATTGATCGGGCTGATACTGCTCGCGGGTCAGTTTCTCCAGTCGCTCGCGCAACTCGGGTAGTCGAGAGCGCTCCACGGTCAGCCCGGCGGCGAACGCATGGCCGCCGTGAGCCAGCAGCAGATCATGGCAGCCGTCCAGCAGTTTCGTGAGGTCAAGCCCTGGCAGGCTGCGGCCACTGCCACGTCCGCGCTCGCCCTCGAGGGTCACCAGCACCGTGGGACGCTGGAAGCGTTCGACCAAGCGCGACGCCACGATTCCGATCACTCCCTGGTGCCACTCTTCGGACCACAGCGTGATGGAGCTGCAGTTGGGGTATCCCAACTCCTCGGTGACGCGTCGTTCGGCGTCCCTGAGCGCCCGCTCGTCCAACTTGCGCCGCGCATCGTTATCCTCTTCCAGGCTCGCCGCGATATCGGCAGCCTCGTGCGATTCGCGCGAGAGCAACAGCCGCAGCCCCTGCTCGGCGTTGCCCATGCGTCCCGCTGCATTGATCCGCGGCGCCAGAACGAATGCCACCTGACCACTGCTGATCCGCTTTCCCGAGAGCTTGACCTTGTCGATCAACGCAGCCAGTCCGAGGCGCTTGTTCTCGTTCAGGCGATCGAGCCCAAGGCGTGCCAGCACGCGATTCTCCCCGACGAGCGGTACCACATCGGCGATGGTGCCCAGCGCCACGACATCCAGGTAGTCACGCGCACGATCGAGCCCGCCACGCGACTCAAGCAAACGCTCCACCAGCTTGAATGTGACCCCGACACCCGCCAATGCCTTGAATGGGTAAGGACAGCCCGGGCGAAGCGGGTTGATGATCGCGTATGCCGCCGGGAGTTGCGCCGGCGGTTCGTGGTGATCCGTGATCACGGTCTCGATACCAAGCGCAGTGGCATGCGCCACCGCCTCGACCGCGGTGATGCCACAGTCCACGGTCACCACCAACGTGCATCCGCGACGGCGGGCCTCGTCAATCGCTTCGTTGGTGAGCCCATAACCATCTTTGATTCGGTGGGGGATGCGGTACTCCGCCGCCGCGCCCAACTCCAGGAGCGCGCTGTAGAGCAGGAACGTGGAGGTGATGCCATCCACGTCGTAATCCCCCTGGATGAAAATGCGCTCGCTGCGTGAGATTCCGGATAGGATGCGTTCCGCCGCCTTCTCGAGGTCGAGCATTTCAGCGGGGTCGTGCAGGTCCTCGATGGAAGGCTCAAGGTAACTCTGCACCTTGTTGTCCGTATCGATTCCTCGGTTGACCATGGCGTGGGCAACTGGCAACGGCGCTCCGAACACGCGTACCAAGCGCTGTGCGGCTTCCTCGGAACGGCGCGGGTGGAGAACCCAATTGGAACTGACGGTGACACTGGGCGGCATGGGCGATCCACGGAGAAAGGGCGGGAGCTGGCTGCGAGCCGTGCGAATGTAATCGTGCATCCACGTAGCGGCAAGCGAACCCAGTCGATTCGCGCATCGGCCTGCAGTATTCGCGCCCGCGCGTCAGTGTCTCATCGAGAGCCGCAATGCACGCGCGCGTCCGTCCGCCGCAGCTGGCAGAGTCTCGGCATGCGAGATGGCCTGCCCTGCGCCGGCGATGTCACCCGCCCCGGCGCGCAGATGCGCCAGCACGAGCCATGCGTCGTACAACCCGGGATCCGCTGTCACCGCCCGCACAAGTGCAGCCTGCGCTTCGCTCGTTCGCCCAAGGCGAGCCGCTGCGACTCCCTGGTCGTATGCGATGGCGGCGTCCTGTGGGCTGCGATGAGCAGCTGAGCTCAATCGCGCCAAGGCTTCGCCGGGCTGATCGGCCCACAGTAGTGCATGCCCCAGTGCGGCTTCGAGCTGGGCGTCCTGGGGATGCTGTCCGAACGCTTCTCGCGCACCGACCAACGCCTCGTCGCGCCGGCCAAGCTCGCCAAGTGCACGCAGCCGGAGCAATGCCGCGCCGGCAGCTTCGGGGTCCCGGGTGCGTGCCGCCTCCGCCTGCGCCAACGCCTCAGTCGGATCACCCTGGCGCAGCGCCAATGCCGCCAGTGCCACGGCGATCTCTACGCGGCCAGGATTCGCCCGGTCGGCGCGCCCGATGAGCTCGCGAGCTTCGACATAGCGCCCCTCGCTGCCCATCAGGTCCGCAAGGCCGAGTGTCGCGTCCAGATCCCCAGGCCGGGTCGAGGCGATGCGGGCGATACGCGTCTCATCGCTACACCAAGCTGCGATCACCGGCAGCGAGACAGACCCTTGGGCGACGGCCAGCGCGACCAGCGCGCATGCCCCCAGCATGGAGCGTCGCGGGCGGGAGGATGCGAGCATCCCCAGACCGAGCGCGGCGCCCGCGAGCGGCAGGTAGAGCATGCGCTCAGCGAAGCGGGCTTGTTGGCCGAAGAAGGCCGAAGCGCAGACTGGAACGAGCGGCAGGATGAGCAGCGCCAATGGGAAGGCCCAACGGCGACCCCGGACAATCCCCACGACCATCAGGACCAGCATGGCGGCCAACGCGACCCAGGCCACTGCCGAGACGACCTGTCCCGGCTGATGCCAATCGAGCAGGGCAACGTGCGGTGCCAAGGGCCACAGGTAGACCAGATGGGCGAACAGGAGTTCGGCCGCCCCGAACGTCTGGCGCGGATCGGCGTCGGTCGCGCCCAGCATCGGATCGGCGAAGGCTCGGTGAGATACGCCCCAGACCACAAGCAGTACAAAGTACGGGGCAAGGTTGTTGCAGCGCTGCCGCCAACTGCGCGAGCGATCCGTCGAGGCATCGGCCAACAGCAGCGCGGGCAGCATCAGCGCGGTCTCCTTGGCAAGGAGGGCGGCCGCCGCCGCGAGCAGAGCCGCGACGCGCCAGCGTCGTCCACCACCGCGCGCGCGGCGCTCAAGGATCACGGCGAGGAAAGCGAACAACCCGCACAGCAGATCGGTCCGCCCTGAGATCCAGGCGACGGACTCACTCGCAGCCGGAGCGGTCGCGAAAAACAGACCCACCGCTGCGGCCACGAAACCCCCCGCGCCCAACTCGAGGGCGAGCACCGCAACCAATGAACTGGCGAGTGCATGCAACATGGCATTCACCATGTGGAAGTGTGCGGGTGTGAACCCCGAGAGGACGCCGTCCAAGCGGTAAGAGGCCATGACCAGCGGACGCCACATGCCCGAACTCCTGCCGGTGCTCACCCAGTAGTCCGCCGCCAGCAGACGATCCCACCGGCCTTCATGCAGGAAGATGTTCCCGACGATCAACTCGAGATCATCCCAGACGAAGCCAAAGGCGCGCGTCGGCAGATACAACGCGAGCGCCCCGACCGAAGGCAGGATCCAAACGAGCAGGTGCGGAGGCAGCTTTGAAGAACCTGGGATCGTGCCCCGCTTGCGTGGCGGGATCGCCCCTGACCGCTTCCGCGCCGTCGCGCGCTCTGACCGAGCCGGAGAACCGAGTCCCCCGTAAGCCGAATTCTGTACGGATCGCTCCGTGGTGATCATTTGACTGGGGCCGATGTTCCCATCGACCTCGATGCGACCGACCCTGGGGTGATAACGGTGCGGGACACACACCTCCCCCTCTATTCGGTCTTGCTCCAGGCGGGGTTTACCGAGCCAGCAGCGTCGCCGCTGCTGCTGGTGAGCTCTTACCTCACCGTTTCACCCTTGCCCGCAGCGGCAGCACTTGAGGTGCGCCGCCCGTTGGCGGTCTGCTCTCTGTTGCACTTTCCGTAGGCTCACGCCCCCTGGGAGTTACCCAGCGCCTTGCCCTATGGAGTTCGGACTTTCCTCACGACACGGCCTTGGCGACCACTTGCGTGGAAGCGTCGGCGAATGCCGCGCGATCACCTGGGTGACTCGGATCTCCTCAACGCTCGGTCGAGCGCTTCATTGACGAGCCCGTCGGCCCGTCCGTTGTCATCGCGAGGAACGGATTCGTATCGCACGCGTCCGACGCGGGCCGAGGCCGCGCGCGCATCCGCGTGCAGGGGCTTGAGCCCCTCGTTCTTCACTTTGTACTGCCCCAACATCTGCCGCACCACCAACTCGGAATCCATGCGCACGACCAACTCGCGCACCTCGCAGCGAATGGCCGCCTCGAGTCCGGAGATCAGCGACCGGTACTCG
>JBDSKE010000120.1:0-4876 GCA_039917105.1 Candidatus Eiseniibacteriota bacterium
TAGATGTCGGCGCTCACCAGCAAGGTCCGCTTGCCGCGCGCCTTCAACCACTTGGCCAACTTTCCCGCGAAGGTGGTCTTGCCCGAGCCCTGCAGGCCCGCGAGCAGCACCACTGTCGGTAGGTGTGGAGACCCCGCGAGCGTGACCGGGCTGTTGCCCAGCATCTTGACGAGCTCTTCGTGGACCAACCCCACGACCTGCTGGCCGGGCTTGAGGTGCTTGAGCACTTCATCCCCGACCGCACGAGCTTCGACGCGCGCGACGAACTCCTTCGCGACCGCCACGGGGACATCCGCTTCGAGGAGCGCTCTGCGGACATCGCGCATGGATTCCCGGATGTTGTCCGGCGTGAGCCGTCCAGCCCCGGTGAGGTTGCGGATGATGCCCTGGAATCGATCAGTGAGCGCTTCGAACAAGGTGTCCCTTCGGCTTTGCGAGGCGGGGAACCTACCACAGGGCCGGAGCCGACGGCCAGCCCGACGCATGCCCCCGGCGGGAGGGCGGTTTCAGCCAGCCACGGCGGTTCGTAGCGCAGCCAGGGCGGCGCGGGGATCGGGCGCCTTGAAAACCGCATTGCCCGCCACGAACACATCCGCCCCTGCGGCGCGCGCCAGAGGCACGGTGCCCTCGCCTATGCCGCCATCGACCTCGATCATGAACGACAACTTGCGGCGCTGGCGCTCCTCGCAAGCCGAGCGCACCTTGTTGAGCATCTCGGGCATGAACAGCTGCCCGCCGAAGCCGGGCTCCACGGTCATCACCAGCAGTAGGTCGAGATCGGGCAGATAAGGCGCGATGGCCGCAAATGGCGTGCTGGGTTTGAGCGACAGTCCCGCCTTGGCACCGGTGCCGCGAATCTGGCGCAGCACCTCGCGCGTTTGCGTGCAGGCCTCGATATGCACGGTGATCGAATCCGCCCCCGCCCTGCGGAACTCTTCGACCATGATCCACGGGCGCTCCATCATCAGGTGCACATCGACGGCCGCCTGGGTGAGCTTGCGGACGGCGCCGACGACGACGGGCCCAAAGGTGAGGTTGGGCACGAAGTGATGATCCATCACATCGCAGTGCACCCAGTCGGTCGCGGGATCGACGATCGCGATCTCCTCGGCGAGGCGCGAGAAGTCGGCGGAGAGGATGCTCGGGGCGATGATCGGCGGCAAGGCGGGCATGGCGACCTCAGGTTGAGACTGGGGCGGGACTGCTTGCCGTTATCGTGCCGGGAGGAGTGTTCTGCCCGATCCACAGGCGGTTACCGTCCGGATCGGTGATCCGGAACTCGGTGAGCCCGTAGAACGTGACCTCCAGATCCGGCACCTCGAACCCGCTCATACGAACCTGCTCGTGGTAGGCGACGATGTCCTCGGGGTACATGTAGAGCACCGGGTCACGGGGCAGGACCTGATGCGTGCGGATCGATTGATCCAGCATCAGGCGACACTCGTCGAAACGGAGCATGGCCCAGCCCCAGGAATCGTTCCGGTTCTCGACTCCGAAGCCCAGCGTGCCACAATAGAACTCAACGCTCGCAGGCATACTCATGACCGGTAACATGGGAATGAGGCGAGTCATTTTCACGGCGTGACCTCGGCGATGGCGACCGTCACCCCTGTGCGCGAGCCGCCCGCATGACCTGCGTCTCTTCAAGGTTCGGCCCATACATGCCGGGCGGCTTGCCGCCCGCCAGCCGGCACATGAGGGAGAGCTGTCCCCGATGATGGATGTTGTGGTGCAGCAAGTAACTCCACAGCATGTCGCCGACGCGCAGGGGCTGGCCGTTGAAGTCCGTCATCATGCGATCCATGTCCTCGGGCTTGAGCGTCCGCACCCTTGCGATGGCGTCAGCGTGCACGCGTTCGTAGGCAGGAGCCAACTCGGCGATGGTCTTGGGACGTTCGAGACCTGGCGGCTTTGAGTCGAAGCCGAACTTGCCCTCTACCGCGGCAATGGACATGTAGCCATCGCCTTCGGCCAGATGCCACGCCATCTCGCCAATCGAGCGCCAATCCTTCTCGGGGCGATAGTCGTACTGAGTTGGCGGCAACGAACGCATCAGGAGAGCCGTCTGCTTTGCTTCGGCAGCCCAGGTAGCGAGAAACATTTCGAGTTCACGGCCGGGCATGGAACCTCCGAGGGAATGATTGACGCTGACACCAAGGCGAACGGGGTGGCCGAGAACCTGACTGGGGTATTGAACACCCTTCAGCACCGCCTTTCAAGGCGCGAGTCGATCACCCTGCCGCGTGTCACCTCAGCGGATGAGCCGACCCGTGGCTTGCAGCACCACCTGCATCTCGCGGGTCAATCGCGAGCCCGCAGGCGGCGACTGGGCCAGGATCGGCCCAACACTCGGCGCGGCGGGCGGGGTGATCACGCGGAACCCCAGCGCCTCGAGTTGTCTACGAACACCACCGATCTCGCGCCCGGTCAGATCGGGCATCACGAACACCTCAGCTCCCGGCCCAGTCGAAAGCAACAACGACACCGGTGTCCCGCGGGGCATCACGCCCTCGGCCGGCGGGTCCGAACCGGCGATCAGGCCATCGCCCACTTGTTCACTGGGCGCGCGCGTGATGCCACCCACGCGAAGCCCCGCGCGCTCGAGCAACAGTTGGGCGCCGCGCCGTGACTCCCCGAACAGTTCGGGGACCGAGCTGAACTCCTCCCCCAGGCTCAGCATGACGAGTACGCGCTTGCGACCACGCACCGGTGTGCCTGGCGGGGGATCCTGCGACAAAATGAAACCGCGCGGCGCCGAGGGGTCGAAACGCTCCCCGGCCCGGGACAACGTGAGTCCGGTCGGTCGCAGCGCGGCCTCCGCCTGATCCACCGTCAGGTTGGCCAGCTCCGGCACTTCGACATCCCCGGTGCCATGCACCAACTGCGGCATCACCAGCCCGTTGAACAGTCCGAGTCCGACCACGAAGGCGAGCACGCTCGCGGTCAGGATCAGGAGTGTGTTGCGCAGACGGCGACGGCGCGTCACGGCCGGATCCTCTCCCGCCCTTGGATCGAGGGCGGAAGGCTCCGGCGCGACACTCGGCGCGTCTGGGCGTGGCTCGTCGCTCACGCCTTCTTGAACCTCGCCGCGAACGCCCCATCGCAACCATGGCGGTGCGGCAGTACGCGCATGTACCCCTCGGGCGTCACGACCGACTCGGGCACCAGACCCGCAACGCTCTCGAGCTTGAAGTCCGCGTTCTGGGTCAGGAACTTCTCGACCACCTCGGTGGTCTCCTCGGGTTCGAACGAACAGACGCTGTACACCAGCACCCCGCCCGGGATCAGCCTGCGACCAGCCGACTCGATCAGCTCGAGTTGCACCGCGGGCAGGTCGAGGAAGATCTCGGGACCCTTGCGCCAACGCGCATCGGCCCGCCGACCCAGCACCCCGAATCCCGAACACGGCGCATCCACCAGCGCGCGGTCGAATGGCATCGGGAACTCATAAGTACGCCCGTCGCCGTGCACGACATGGATGGCGTGCTCACCCAGACGCGCGAGCGTTGCCTTGAGCGAGGCGACGCGATGTTCGTCACGTTCCATCGCCCAGACTTCGCCCTCGTCCCGCATGAGTTCGGCCATGTGCGTGCTCTTGCCCCCCGGGGCTGCGCACAGGTCGAGGATGCGCTCATGCTGTTGCGGATCCACGATCCGGGCGACAAGCGCCTCGCTCTCGTCCTGCGCCGTGCACCAGCCCTGTTGGAAAACCTCGAGCGTGCCCGGCGATTCGGTCCCTTCGACCCAGACGATGTCGGGCGAGAGCTCGCCCAGACGCCCCTCGATCCCAGCTTCGGCCAGCTTGGCGACCAATTCCTCCCGCGTACCCTTCAAGCGATTCACCCGCAGCCCAGTGGGCACCGGGCGATTGTCCGCGAGCAGCAACGCGCGCGTGTCCGTCGGCCCGAAGCGATCGAGCCAACGCTGCACGATCCATTCCGGATGCGATCCCCAGACCGACAACGACGCGGCATCGTCGCCTTCGGGGAAGACGAGCGTGTCCTTCTCTTCGGCCAGGCGTCGCAGCACGCTGTTGACCAGACCGGCGGTGCCGGGATGGCCGTACTTGTGCCCCAACTTGACCGACTCGTCCACGGCAGCATGCGCGGGCACGCGATCGAGGAACATGATCTGGTAGGCGCCGAGGCGCAAGATGTTGCGAATCCACGGCTGCACGTTCTGCAGGCCGATGTGCACGCGCGCATCGAGCGCGGCATCGACGCGCCCTCGCCAACGCAGCGTACCCTTGACCAACTCATGCAGCAACCCGCGATCGCGCGGATCGGGACCACCGTTCTTGTGCGCGGAATCCAACAGGCGGTCGCTGAACGCACTGCGCGTATCCACGGCCTGCAGGATGCGCAGGGCTGCTTCGCGCGGATCGCTGGGCATCGGCGCACCGTGCGGATCTTCGAGCGAGGGATGCGGCGCGCCCGGCTTCTGCCATGGCATCACCGATGGCTTGCCATCGCGCCGCCAGCGCACACCCTTGTTCTTGAATGGACTCGCCGCCGTCTCGTCATAGGCCGGACGCGAGCGGTTGACCGCTCCCGCCTGACCCTGCGACTCATCGAAGCGCGGACGCGGTGCGCGATCGCGATGCGAGGATGAACCGGTCGCAGGACGCGCGCCTCGGTCGCGGAATCCACTGCCACCGGTTGGGCGCGGCCCACGCTCACCGTAGCCACCGTTCGACTGAGGCCGCGGCGCACGATCGCGATACCCGCCACTGCTGCCGCCCGAGGAAGGACGCGGGCTGCGATCACCGTAGCCACCGCTCGACCGAGGCCGCGGCGCGCGATCGCGATACCCGCTGCTGCTGCTGCCCGACGAAGGACGCGGGCCACGGTCACCGTAGCCGCCGCTGGACTGGGGC
>JBDSKE010000121.1:0-13182 GCA_039917105.1 Candidatus Eiseniibacteriota bacterium
GCATCGCGCCCGGGGCGAATGTGATCTCGCGTGCTTGCCCGCTGTTCGTGCCATTGGTCGAAGAGGGCTGGCTCGAGCACAAGGTCACGCGCGCGGTGGCCGAGGAATATCTGGCCGAACTTCGGAATGCGCACTTGGAGAGCCTGATCCTGGGCTGCACCCACTATCCTTTGTTGGCTCCTTTGATCAGTGAACTCATGGGGCCGGGCGTGCGCCTCATCGACTCGGGCGCCGAGGCGGCGCGCGCCACGGCGCAGTTGTTGGCCGAGCGTGGCCAACTCGCCCAAGCCGCTGGCGGCAAGGGTCCGCAACATCACTTCTTCCTCAGTGACGAGCCGCGCCGGCGAAGCTTTTCGAGCGTCGCCGAAACATTCCTGGGTCGTCCATTGCCGCATGTCACCGTCGTTGATCAGACCGATCTGCCGTGGTTCGAACGTGCCCACGGTCGCCCCGCTCCGGGAGGAACCCTGTCGTGACCCGCAAGCCCCAGCCGATCCGCGATCGTGAAGCGCAGCCTTCCAGCGAGGCGCCCACGCTGCGTCACGATGGGCGCACGCCGCGCCAACCGCGTCCATTCAGAATCGAACGCGGCGTGATGTCCCATGCCGAAGGCTCGGCTCTCGTGCGCATGGGCGGCACCCGGGTGTTGTGCACCGCGAGCGTCGAGGAGCGTGTTCCCGGCTGGCTGCGCAACTCGGGCAAGGGTTGGGTCACCGCCGAATATTCCATGCTGCCGCGCGCCACCCATACGCGCACGCCCCGCACCAGCCAGAGCGGCGGCCGCTCGCAGGAGATCCAGCGCCTGATCGGTCGCTCCCTTCGCGCGATCACGGACCTGACCGCGTTCGGCGAACGCACCATCACGCTCGACTGCGATGTCATGGAGGCCGACGGCGGTACCCGCACTGCGGCCATCAATGGCGCGCTCGTGGCGCTGCACGATGCCTTCGTCACGCTCAGTAACCAGAGCGCGCTCACCCGGGCACCGCTCCGCGATTCGGTCTCGGCTATTTCGGTGGGCGTGGTCAAAGGCGTGCCGTGCCTGGACCTGGATTACATCGAAGACTCTTCGGCCGATGTCGACATGAACGTGGTGATGACGGGCCAAGGGCGCTTCATCGAGATGCAGGGCACGGGAGAGCAGTCCACCTTCACCGATGCCGAACTGCGCGCCATGATCCAGACCGCCAAGGCGGGCCTGCGTCGAATCACCGCCTACCAGCGAAAGCTCCTGTCGGGCTCGGGGCTGTTGCCCGAATGAGTCCGCTGCGCTTCGTGCTCGCCTCTTTCAATCCCGACAAGGCGCGCGAACTCCGTGCGTTGTTCGCGCTACCGGAGTTGGAGTTGGTCCCCGTGGTGGACTGGCCGGGTGCAGTCCCACCCTTGGAGGACGGGGCAACGCTGCTCGATAACGCCCGCATCAAGGCGCGCGCGGCGCTCACGCTGACCGGCTTGGCGGCCCTGGCGGATGATACCGGGCTCGAGGTCGATGCGCTGGCGGGAGCGCCGGGTGTGCACTCGGCACGATTCGCGGGGCCCAATGCCACCGCTGCGGATAACATCGAGCGGCTCCTACGAGACCTGGCCGACATCCCGGAAACCGCGCGCACGGCCCGCTTTCGCACCGTGTGTGTCGCCGTATTCCCAGATGGGCGCGAACGGGTCGCCGAGGGTGTGCTCGAGGGCCGCATCGCGCGCGAGTGCCGCGGCAACGGCGGATTCGGCTACGATCCGGTGTTCGAGTTGCCCGATGGCCGCATGCTGGCCGAACTGACCGACACGCAGAAGAATGCCATTTCGCACCGTGGGGGTGCCGTGAAAGCGCTGGCCGCCCAACTGCGCGAAGCTGTAGTCTGAGCCGACGCCTGCTTGCGCACCCTGCGCCCGGACGCCCGCGTGTTCCCGGCTTCTCCTGCATTGGAGTGCACTCGTGCCCACTGTAGCAGCGCGGCCCTCAGCGCTTTCGCCCCAGATCCGACGCTGGCTCCTGGGGCCGCTCACCACCGCGGTCGCAATGGCCACGCTCGTGATGTTGCGGGGCACCAGTTTGGAACTCGAGTTCTCCTCTGCGCTTCTGGCACTCGTCATCGCCGTCTCCGCCGCATACGGCGGGGTCGGACCAGGTTTGTTGGCCGCGGGAATGGGGATCGCGTTCGAGGCCTGGTATCTGGCTTCGCCCGATGCGCCCTTCACCTATACCTCGGCGGCGCTGATCCGCCTCATCGCAATCTCGGTCCTGTTGCCCGTGCTCGCACTGGTCATCGGGCTGCTGCAGCGACGCGCGGCGCGCGTGGTCCAAGCCGACGCCATGGCCAAGGCTTCTGCCGAGTTCCGCGAGATCTTCGAGCAGGCGTCCGACGGGATCTTCGTGGCGGACGCCACCGGACGTTACATTTTCGCGAACGAGCGGGCGCTCGCCCTGTCGGGCTATACCCTCGCCGAGTTACAGCAACGCCGTCTGGCGGATCTCGTGGCCAACGAGGAGCGCGGCGACCTGCCGCGCAGCATCGGCATCATGCGCTCGGGGCAGATCGTCACGTCCACACGCACCATGCTGCGCAAGGACGGTTCTCGCTTCACCGCCGAGGTCGCCGGACGCGAGATGTCGGACGGCCGGATCGTGGGGATCGTCCGCGATGTGAGCGAGCAGCGGGAGGCGATGGGCAAGCTCAAGTCGGCCCTGTCGCTTGTGACTGCAACGCTCGAGTCCACCGCCGACGGCATTCTGGTCGTGGACTCACAGGGCCACATTGTCAGCCAGAATCGCCGGTTCGCCGAGATGTGGCGCATCCCAGCGGCGGTGCTGGCGTCGCGGCAGGACGAACTCGCCCTCGCGCATGTGTTGGCGCAGCTGGTGGATCCCGAAGCGTTCCTGAAGCAGGTGCGCGACCTGTACGGGAACAATCAGCTCACCAGTCTGGATGAGCTGCGCTTTCGCGATGGCCGGGTGTTCGAGCGTTACTCGATGCCGCACCGGGTCGATGGCGTACCGGTTGGGCGCGTGTGGAGTTTTCGCGATGTGACCATGGCGCGCCAACAGGCGGAGGCGCTGCGCCTGGGGCAACAGCGTGAGCAGGAGTCCCAGAAGTTCGAAGCACTGGGCCGGCTCGCGGGAGGCGTGGCGCACGATTTCAACAACATGCTCACGGCCATCCTGGGTGAGTCCGAGCTGGCCTTGCATGGCCTGCCGCCGGAATCCCCCGACCGCCGCGGCTATGAACACATCCGAGAGGCGGCGCTCCGCAGTGCCAAACTCACGCGCAAGCTATTGGCGTTCGGGCACCGCCAGCCCCTGGAACCCCGCGGCGTGGACATCGTGGCGCTGGTCGAGGGGTTGGATTCTTTGCTGCAGCGCATCATGGGCGAGCGCGTCGTGTTGGCGATCGTGCGCGAGTCCGACCCGCCGCGCGTCTGGGCCGATCCCGCCCAGCTGGAGCAGGCCATCGTCAATCTGGTGCTCAACGCCCGTGACGCCATTGCCGAGGCCGGGCATGTCACGGTCTCGATCGGGATGGTGGACTTGACCGACGCGGATGCCGTGCGCCGCGGCGCCCGTGTCGCAGGGCGCCATGGCTATGTGCAGATCACCGACGATGGTCATGGCTTCGATGACGAGGTGAAGCGGCACCTGTTCGAACCTTTCTTCACCACGAAGGAGGCGGGCCGGGGCACCGGCCTGGGTCTGCCCTCGGTGTATGGAGCGGTCGAACCGGTCGCAGGGTTCATTGAAGTCGTGAGCGAGAAGGGCAAGGGGTCCACCTTCCGGTTGTTGTTGCCCGAAGCCCCGCACGAGGTCGAGGTGCCCCTGGCAGCTCCCAGCATCACCAGCGGGGGCAGCACGAGTGGCCGTGTCCTGGTGGTCGAGGATGAACATGCGGTGCGCTCGTTCGTCGTGGCACTGTTGCGTCAACAGGGCTTTGACGTCCTGGCGGCAGGCGGCGCTCACGAGGCGCTCGAGCTGTTGCGGGCCTCGCCCGAGCCCATCGAAGTGCTCTTGACCGACGTGGTCATGGCCGCCATGAGCGGGCCCGCCCTGGCTGACACGCTGCGCAGCACTCGCCCGAATCTGGGCGTGGTGTTCATGACGGGCCATCCGGGCGATCAGTACGCCCACCTCAGCCATGACTACCCGAATGCACCCCTCTTGGCCAAACCATTCGGCAGCGCCGAGTTCTTGCGCGTTCTGGGCGCCGAGCTTGAACGCGTGCGCGCCCGAAGCGGCCGGCCCAGCAGGGTCTGACACCGCTTCGTCTCAGCTGCTGCCCAATCGGTGCACGCGCAGGGTGTTCGTCGAGCCACTGGTTCCCGGCGGCGTGCCCGCCACGATGACCACGAACTCGCCCCGCTCCGCCCGGCCCAGCTCGAGCAACGCGCGATCCACCTGCGTCACCATGTCATCCGTGTGGCTCATGCGCGGCACCACGAATGTTTCGATTCCCCACTGCAGAGCCAGTTGGCTGCGCACGGCGGGTTCGCTCGTGAACGCCAACAAGGGAACGCCGGTGCGATGGCTGGCCACTCGCCGCGCCGAGGAACCGGATTGGGTGAACGCGACCAGCGCCCGTGCATGCGTATCCTCGGCGATCCGCACCGCAGCGGCCGCGATGGCGTCGGTGCGTGACTCGGGTCGCGTGTTGACCGGCGCCATCGTCCGCAAGCCCTGGGCTTCGGCGGCGACAATGATGCGCGACATGGTTTCGACTGCCTCGATCGGGTACTGACCCACGCTGGTCTCGCCGCTCAACATCACCGCGTCGGCACCATCGAGCACCGCGTTGGCCACGTCCGACGCCTCGGCGCGCGTCGGGCGCGAATGGGCGATCATGGATTCCAGCATCTGGGTTGCGACGATGACCGGCTTGGCGTACTCGCGGGCCAAGCGCACCGCGCGCTTCTGCACGAGCGGCACCTGCTCGAGTGGGATCTCCACGCCCAGGTCGCCGCGTGCCACCATCAAGCCATCGAATGTCTGCACGATCGCCTCCAGCCGCTCCACCGCCTCGGGCTTCTCGATCTTGGCGATCACGGGCAGGCGTCCGCCGGTGGCGTCCATGATCTCGTGCACTTCGAGGATGTCGTGGGGATCGCGTACGAACGACAGCGCGATCATGTCCACGCGCAGCTGCAACGCGAAGCGCAGGTCCTCGCGGTCCTTGTCGCTCATGCTGGGTGCGCTCACGCGCACACCCGGCAGGTTGATGCCCTTGTGGTCCGAGATCCGGCCGCCCTCGATCACCTTGCAGCGCACGCGCACGCCGTCGCTACCCTCGACCGAAAGCCGCACGTTGCCGTCGTCGATCAACAACGCATCGCCCGCGTGCACATCGCGCGCCAGCGCGGGATAGGTGGTCGAGCACAGCGATTCGCTGCCCTCCACCTCCTCGGTCGTGATCGTGAACATCTGCCCCGCCTTGAGCATCGCGAAGCCGGCGGCGAAGTGTCCCAGGCGGATCTTGGGTCCCTGCAGGTCCACCAGGATCCCCACCGCGCGTCCGGTGGAGTCGGATGCCGCCCGCACGTGCTGGTATGCCGCGGCGTGATCCGCATGGTCGCCGTGGGAGAGATTCAAGCGAGCCACATCCATGCCAGCATGGATCAAGGCGAGGATGGCTTCGGCCGACTGCGTGGCCGGACCCAATGTGCACACGATCTTGGCGCGACGCTCCATGCGAGTATTGATCGGCGCTCCCAAGCGTGGGGGTGAGGTGCCGCTTCGTCCGGATGAGGATGGGGTGAGTGACGGGGCTCGAACCCGCGACCCTCGGGACCACAACCCGATGCTCTGCCAACTGAGCTACACCCACCACCCAACCAACATCCGGACGATACGACATGGCGCCCTGCATGGTGCGCCTGGAGGGAATCGAACCCCCGACCGACGGATTAGAAATCCGTTGCTCTATCCGACTGAGCTACAGGCGCACACGGACCGGGGACCGTTGTCACGGTCACCGGTCCGCGTGCGGTCGGTGGGCGAATGGTCCCCCGGCGAAAGCTGGTCGGGGCGAGAGGATTCGAACCTCCGACTCCCTGCTCCCAAAGCAGGTGCGCTACCGGGCTGCGCCACGCCCCGAATACTCAGTGGCGAATCGGCGCGGAAGATAGGGGCCAAGGGCGAGCCGCGTCAAACGGATGTCCGGAACACCCCGCGAGAGAATCTTTGCCCGGACAGCAGTTGCCGCCTATGCTGCACGGGTCATCGATCGTCTGCAGTGGGCCCCCGAGCCAGTCCCGCGCACGGGCCCCCATTTCCAAGGAGTTCATCCATGAGCGTCAACAAGGTGTTCCTGCTCGGTCGTCTCGGCAAGGATCCCGAGGTGCGTCACACGCAGGGCGGTACGACGGTCGCGAACATGCGCATCGCCACCAACGAGCGCCGCCCCGATGGCAATGGTGGTTGGGCGGATGCGACCGAGTGGCACAGTGTCGTCGCGTTCGGCAAGCAGGCCGACCTGGTGAAGCAATACCTCACCAAGGGTCGCGAAGTGTTCATCGAAGGTTCGCTGCGCACCCGTCAGTGGCAGGATCAGGCGGGGCAGAAGCGCCAGAGCACCGAGATCGTGTCGCGCGACATCCGCTTCGTGGGCGGCCGTGGCGGCGCGGGCGGCGGTGCGGGCGGTGGCGGCATGCAGGGCGGGGGCGAGGACAACTATGCGCAGCCGGTGCCGGCCGATGATAATATCGATTTCGGCGGTGGTCCGGACGACGACATCCCGTTCTGATCGGCGGCATCACAACAGCAGTAGGCTACAAACTCCCGGGGGCGACAGGTCTCGACGGGGGTCGAGAAGCAGGAGAGTGCAAGCCGGGGTCCCGTTGCCTCGTCAAAAATGCGGGAAATTCACAACTGCCAATGAGCAGTTGGCTTTCGCAGCTTAATTAGCTGCGACGCCCCAACGGATCCCGCCTGTGGGAGCCGCTACGGGCGCCATACAATCGCAGGCTGGTTCAAAGCCCCGCCCGAAGGCCGCGAACGAGATAAGTCCGGGCTGGCGCGCCAAGACCCTGCCGACCGGGGCAAGGCACGTGAGATTCAAATGATCGGATAAGCTTGTAGGACTCCCTGTGGAATGACTTTCGGACGCGGGTTCGATTCCCGCCGCCTCCACCAATCGATCACGCTGGCCGGCCCGGGTGGGTCGGCCATTCGTGAGTCAAGGGCGGCCAGCAGACGGGCAATCGGCTCGTCATCTATCTTTTTATGAGGGGGCAGCTCATGAGCGTGAATCGCTTCTTTTCGACGCCGGATCACTCCAAGGCCGTCGATGCCGCGTTGCTGTTGCTGCGTCTGGTCGCCGGGCTCGCCTTCGCGCTGCATGGGTGGGGCAAAATCCAACACCCGTTCAATTGGATGGGCCCGGACGGCTTCGCCCCTGCGCCGCTTCAGGCGCTGGCAGCGATCTCGGAGTTCGGGGGCGGGCTTGCCTGGATCCTGGGCCTGCTCACGCCGCTCGCATCGTTCGGCGTCGCCTGCACCATGGCCGTCGCAACCTGGACCCTCGCAGTCACCCGTGGCGACCCGTTCGTCGCCTCTGGACCTGGCCCAGCATTCGAACTGCCGGCTGTTTACCTGTGCGTCGCGCTGTTACTCATTGCCTCGGGCGCCGGGCGCTGGTCGCTCGACCGCGCGGTGTTCGGCAAACGCTGAGGCTTCACTGCCGGCGACCAGGGCCGTTCTCCAGCGGGTGGGCACGGCGGACCTTCGGGGCTCGGTCGACACCTTAGTACTTGAATCGCAGCGGCCCTCGCACTACTCTCCCGCGTCCCGTGAAGGATACCCTGCACAGCCTCTCCGACCGTCTCCAAGAGGTGCGCGCGCGGATCGCCGCAGCCGAGCGGCTTGCCGGTCGACCTGCGGGCAGCGCCACGTTGATTGGCGTGGTCAAGACGCAAGCGGATGACGTCATCACGGCAGCGGTGGGATTGGGCCTTTGCGACCTGGGTGAGAACCGGGTGCAGGAGGCCGAACTCCACCAGCAGTCTGTGGCGCGGGATTCAGCAAAGTGGCATATGATCGGCCACCTGCAGCGCAACAAAGTGGGTAAGGCGTTGGCCTTGTTCGACTTCGTGCATGGCATCGATGACTTCGAACTGGCCGGGGCACTCTCGCGCCGGGCGGCGGCCGAGCACCGCAGGTTGGCGGTCCTCATCGAGGTCAATGTCAGTGGCGAGGAGAGCAAGTTCGGCGCAGATCCCTTGGCGCTGCCGGGATTGCTCGAGCGGGTCATGACGCTCGAGGGGCTTGATGTCCGCGGACTCATGACGGTCGGTGCACCGGTCGAGACGAGCGAGTTGGCGCGGCCGGGCTTTGTCCGGTTGCGCAAGCTGCGCGATACAGCACAGCGCCAGCTCGGGCTCCCTCTACCAGAGTTGTCCATGGGAATGAGCGGTGACTACGAAGTCGCCGTCGAGGAAGGATCCACGCTCGTGCGCGTGGGGACCGCGATCTTCGGGTCGCGGGAACCGTAGGGAGACGGGGCGGTGTTCGTGATGGGAAATCTGCTCGAGATGGTGGCGAATGTCGCGGACTTCGCGATCCAGGCGCTCATGCTCATCCTGCTCGTGAACGCGGTGCTGTCATGGTTCCAGCCCAAGCCCTCGCACCCGATCGTCGATATGCTCGACCGGGTCTCGGACTTCGTCTGCGAGCCGGTGCGGCGGTTGTTCCCGACCGCCATGGGCGGGATCGACTTCGCGCCGTTGCTGATCATGTTGGTACTGCAGTTCGTGGGACGCGGGTTCCTGGTGCCCACGTTGAGGGACTTGGCTTTCCGGCTGAAATGAGCGCGCGTCCGATGGCGAGTGAAATGCTGGAACACATCCGCGAAGCGGCGCACTCGGTGCAATCCTGCACCGCGGTGAAGCCGCGCGTGGGCATCATCCTGGGCACCGGGCTCGGCGATCTGGCCGATGCGCTCGAGGGCCGCTCGGTGGTGCCTTACGCCAGCATCCCGCATTTCCCTCAATCCACCGTAGAAAGCCACGCCGGGGAGTTGCATGTGGGCATGCTCGCGGGAGTGCCTGTGGCCCTCATGAAGGGCCGAGTGCATTTCTACGAAGGCTACAGCATGCAGCAGGTCACGTTTCCGGTGCGCGTGCTCAAAGCGCTTGGCTGCGACATCCTGATCATCACCAATGCATGCGGCGGCATGAACCCCGATATGCCGGCCGGGACGATCGTGGTCACCACCGACCACATCAACCTCATGGGCGACAATCCCCTGATTGGTGCCAACGACGACGAACTGGGACCAAGGTTCCCCGACATGAGCGAGCCGTATGCCCGGGCGCTCGTGGCATTGGCCGAATCCGTGGCGCTCGAGCAGAAGATCGCATTGCAGCGCGGGGTGTTCGTGGCCGTCTCGGGCCCCAATCTGGAGACGGCTGCGGAGTACCGGTATCTGCGCACGATGGGCGCGGATTGCGTGGGTATGTCGCTCGTGCCCGAGAACATCGTCGCGGTGCACGGTGGCCAGCGCGTGCTGGCATTCAATGTGGTGACCGACGCGTGCCTGCCCGATGCGCTGCATCCGGTGGACATCGCGCAGGTGTTGGCAGTGGCCGGCCGCACCGCTCCGGTGCTCACGCGCCTCTTGACCGAAGTGGTGCGTCGCATTGACGAAGTAAGGGCGTAAGGCGTCACAGGATCCCAAGCGGCCGGCGCCTCGGGTGCCAGGTTCGCGGCAAGTGCAGACATGGAGGTGCAGACATGGCGACCGCGCGCGGCAAGAGCGGCGGCACGAAGTCGAAAGGCAAGGCGAAGCCCGGGGTGAAGGCAAAGGCCAAGGCGCATCCCAAGCCGAAGCCCCGCCCCAAGGCAGCGCCTAAGTCGTCGGCTGCGAAGGCCGCGCGCAAGCAGTCCGCCAAGCCCGCGCTCAAGGCCGCCGCGGGCAAGGCCGGGGCCAGGAATGCACCCGGCAAGTCCGCCAAGTCAGTGCGGCCCTTGAAGCCGGCCGGGAAGGCCATTCCCAAGGCCGCCGCCAAATCTTCACCCAAGCCCGCAGTGCGTAAGGGTCCCGCTCCGCTCAATGCGGGAGCGCTCCGGGCCAAGGCCATCGCGGAAGCAGCCAAGGCGGCGAAGTTGGCTGCCGTCGCTGCCGCGAAGGCCGCAGCGATCGAGGCGGCAAAGCCAAAGCCGCGAGTGTTCGGCAAGCTCGTGCCCGCCACCAAGGCGGCGCTCGAGAAGGCGGCCATGCCGCCCGAGAAGACCGCGAAGTCCGGAGCCAAGCAGCGCTTGGTGTCGCGACCTGCTCCCGAAGTGCGGCCGCTGGGCGTGTTGCCCACCGGGTCCATGGCGAAGCCTCGCTACGACACCTTGGCGCATCCCATGCCCGTCACTAAAAAGGTACTGCGGCCCGCGCGCAAGCCCAATCCGCAGGCCAACCTCGCGGCCGTCCCCAAGCCAGGCGAAGTGGCTCTGAATGCGCGGGATTTCAAGCATTTCGAAGCGAAGCTGCTCGAAGCGCGCGCCAAGATCATGCGCGAGATGGGCTACCTCGAGAGCACCATCCTCAAGGTGAATCCCAAGGACGCCGCGAACGAGGCGGCGGGCTATTCGTTCCACATGGCCGATGCCGGCACCGATTCCATGGAGCGCGAGATCTCGTTCGACCTGGCGTCCAAGGAAGGTCGCTTGTTGCGCGAAATCGATGACGCGTTGCGCCGCATCTATGCCGGCGTGTACGGCATCTGCGAGGCGACCGGCGAGCGCATCGCGCGCACGCGTCTGGAGGCGCTGCCTTGGGCGCGCCATACCCTGGCGGAACAGGAGCGGTTCGAGAAAGAGCAGCGCGCAGGTCGCCTGCCCACGAAGGAAGAGTGAAGCGCTCGCTACCGTTGTTACTGGGCGTGTCGGCGGTGTGCGTTGCCCTGGATCAGGCCAGCAAGCACTGGGCGAACGCGCATCTGGCCTACGCCGAGCCCATCCACGTGGTGGGCAACCTGGTACGGCTCACCTATACACGGAACTCGGGAATCGCCTTCGGCCTGTTCGCCGGGCGGGCGTTCCCGTTCTACATCTTCTCGATCATCGCGGCGATCGCGGTGTTCGTGCTGTTCTTTCGCCAGGAGCGGCTGGCGTGGCCGCGACAGTTGTCCCTGGCCCTCATCCTGGGCGGTGCGATCGGCAACCTCATCGATCGCATGACAACGGGCGAGGTGGTGGACTTCATCCTGCTGGCGTGGGGCCGGCACGAGTTTCCCATTTTCAATGTGGCCGACATGTGCGTGACCTTCGGCGTGGCATTGTTCGCGCTGGTGTGGACGCACGATCCAAAGGACACTCAACCTGCGAGCCAATCGCTCGCCGCCAACGCCCTTGCACCGGGCGATGGCATTTCGACACCGACCTGGGAGCCCGCGGCTGATGACGCGAATGCTGGAGATGACCGTGACGCCACCGGGAGCGGGACAGCGGGTGGATCGCTGGCTCGCGATGGAGCGGATCGGCCTCAGCCGTAATCGACTGCAAGCGCTGCTCGACGCTGGCCGGGTCAAGGTCAACGGCAGGGCAGCGGCCAAGTCGCAGAAGCTCAAGGATGGCGATGTCGTCTCGGTCGAGGTCCCACCGCGCCGCGCCAGCCGCTTGGTGGCCGAGGTGCGCCCGCTCACGATCGTGTTCGAGGACGAGCACCTGTTGGTGCTGGATAAGCCAGCCGGCCTGATCGTGCATCCCGGCGCCGGCGTTTCCACCGGGACTCTGGTGCATGCCCTGCTCGCGCACTTTCCCGCGCTCGAGAAAGTCGGGGGCGAGGGCCGCCCCGGGATCGTGCACCGCCTGGACAAGGACACCTCCGGCCTGATGGTGGTGGCCAAGACCGAGGACACCTACCAAGCGCTGGTCGAGATGCTGCGCCTGCGCGAGGTTTCGCGGGTGTACCATGCCATCGTCTGGCGCGACCCGGGACCCAGCGAAGGGCTGATCGACCTTGCCATCGGGCGCGACCCGCGCGAGCGTAAGCGCATGGCCGCCACCAGCCATGGCGGCAAGCCCGCCCGCACCCGCTGGAAGGTCCTGGAGCGTTACGGGCCCGCAACGCTGATCGAGGCCCGGCTCGAGACCGGCCGCACGCACCAGATCCGGGTCCACCTGGCCACCCTGAGGCACCCGGTGGTGGGGGATCCCATTTATGGCGGGCGGGTCAAAAAGTCGTTGAGCCTGCGGCCCGTCGAGCGTAACCTCGCGGACGCTCTGCTCAGCACCATGTCACGGCAGGCACTCCACGCGGTCGAACTCGAGTTCCGGCACCCCGCTACCGGGGTTCCCATGCACTTCGAATCGACCCCTCCTGATGATTTCTCTCGGGCGCTCGAGTTGCTTCGGGCGTTCCCGGTCTACGGCTGAGAGTCCCGAGCAAACCATGGCGGAAGCCCCCATCCCCGAGATCATCAGCCTGACGTTGCCCAGCCGCCTCGAGTTGCTGGCCGTCCTTGACCGCGTTGCCCTCACGGTCTGCGAGCGCATGGACTTCGACGAGGACACCTGCTCGCAGGTGAGCATGTCCGTTATCGAGGCCGGCACCAATGCCGTGCAGCACGGGCATGATCGCGATCCGTCCAAGAGCTTCGATATCCAATTCCACCTCTATCCCGATCGCCTCGAGGTGGTCGTGACCGACCAGGGCAAGGGCTTCGACCTTGCCAAGCTCGTGTCCGATGTGACCACACCCGACCATCTCTTCGACATGCGTGGGCGTGGCATCTTCATCATGCGTTCATGCATGGACACGGTGGACTACAAGTTCGAGAACGGCCACACGGTTTGCCACCTGATCAAGAACCGGCCACCGGTCGTGCAACGCGCCGCGGACGCCTGAGCGCCGTTGCCCCGCATCCTTGCAGTCGATTGGGGTGAGCGGCGGGTGGGGCTGGCGATGAGTGATCCAACCGGGACGATCGCGTCATCGCTCCAGACCCTGGTCGTGCGCGGCGAATCCGACGCCGTCGCAAGAGTGGTCGCGACCGCCCAGCGCGAGGGAGTCGAGAGCATCGTGGTGGGCTTGCCCTTGCTGCTCTCGGGCGAAAAGGGCCAGGCCGCTGTGCACGCCGAGCGTTTTGCGGGCAAGCTCGCCCAACTCAGCGGCCTGCCGGTGCAAACTTACGACGAGCGCCTCACCTCGGCGCTGGCCGAGCGCCGCATGCATGAGCGCGGCGAGCGCCCGGGCCGCGCCAAGGCCCGGGTCG
>JBDSKE010000122.1:0-5952 GCA_039917105.1 Candidatus Eiseniibacteriota bacterium
TCATCGAGATCTTCAACAGCGGTCCGGATCCGGTGGACCTCACCAGTTGGTCGGTGGTTGCCATCGCGAACAATGTGGATGTCACGACATGGCCACTGTCGGGCATGTTGCTGGCCGGTCAGGCCAAGGTCTGCGGCGGACCCAGTACGGTGACTGGTTTCACCGTTCATTTCCAGAGTTCGGTGTGGGCCACCGCCGCGGGTTACGGCAACTGGAACGGTAAGATCGGCGACGGGGCCAAACTCAAGAACGCAGCCGGTACGATCGTGGACCTCGTGGTTGCTCCCGGTACGCTGTTCGAAAATGCGGACCTGGTGCGAATCCCCAGTGTCACCGTGCCGAATCCGGTTTACACGGCCTCGGAATGGACCTCCACCCCCGTTCAACTCGCAACCAACGCGAGCCCCGGCACCCACAACGGCTCTGCGCCTCCCGCGACCGGACCCATCATCTCGAATGTCGTGACGGATCCGGCGACGCCCGCTGCGGGCGTTCCAACCGACGTGCAAGCCAACGCGGTGGATACGAGTGGAGCCATTGTCGCCGTGACGCTGCAATGGGGTACCTCGGCGTCTTCGCTCCCGAACAATATCGGGATGCCGCTGCTCACGGGGGACACCTATCGCACCAGTGCTTCCATCCCGGCGCAGGCCGGCGGCGCTTCCATATATTACCGGGTGACGGCCGAGGGGCCCACGCAGACCAACCAGTCGTCGGTTTTCAGCTACACCATCGCCGGGGGCGGGGGCGGCATACCTCCGTCGGTACTGTCGGTGGGCGAAATGAGCGATTCCACGCTGCTCGTGATCTTCAGCGAGCCGGTGGACGAGGCGAGCGCCGAAGTCCCGACAAACTATACGGTCGGGGCCCTCTCTGCGGTGGACGCGGTGCGCGATCCAGTCCAGATCGCGCGGGTGCTCATCACGGTGCGCGGTATCCCGGCGGGCTCGAGATCGTTGACCGTGAATGCCGTGGCGGATACGTCCGGCGATGTGGCATTCGGCGCAACGCGGGCGTTCAACTACGTGGACGTCACCATCCCCGCGGGTTACTACAACAGCACCGTGGGCCTCACTGGCTCGGCACTGCGTGTGGCGCTGCACAACATCATCAAGAATCACACTTCGATCAGCTACACGGCGTTGCTCACGGCATTCCAGACAACCGACGTCAAGTGGAATGGCAAGGTCTGGGATGTGTACTCCGACATCCCCGGTGGAACGGCTCCGTACGAGTACAGTTTCGGCCAGACCGGCCAGGGCACGACCGAGGGTCTTGGCTACAATCGCGAGCACTCGTTCCCGCAATCGTGGTTCGGAGGTTTATCGCCGATGTATTCGGACCTGTACCACCTATACCCGACCGACTCGAAGGTGAATGGCTACCGTGCGAACTATGCCTTCGGAACGGTGGGCACGGCCACGACGACCTCACTCAACGGAAGCAAGTTGGGTTCGAGCGTCTCACCCGGCTTCACCGGAACGGTGTTCGAACCGATCGATGGGTTCAAGGGTGACTTGGCGCGGGGCCAGTTCTACATGGCAACGCGATATTTCGGCGAGGACGCGGGCTGGCCGGGGAGTACCTCATTCAGCGGCGCCGAGCCTCTCCCCTGGGCGCGCGCGCAATATGTGCAGTGGTGCGCGAGTGATGCCGTGAGTTGGAAGGAGCGCATGCGCAACGGCGCGGTTTATGTGATCCAGAACAACCGCAATCCTTTCGTGGATCATCCAGAGTTCGTGGCGATGGTCTTCGACACCACATCGACCCTTGACGTGATTGATGTCGTCGACCGGCGCACGATCCGCCTGCGCCAGAGCCTCCCCAATCCATTCGGCACTCGCACCCGTATCGGGTTCGATCTGGCGCGGCGGGAACGTGTCCAACTCGGCATCTACGATGTCACTGGACGATTGGTTCGGCAGTTGACGGACGGGTCCGTATGGGAGGCTGGTACCCATGAGTTGGAGTGGAACGGACAGGATGACGGGGGCGCGGTGGTCTCGCCTGGGTTGTATTTCTGCAGGCTCGATGCAGACGCAACGAGTGAGACCCGGCGAATCGTCTTCACCCGCTGAATCGTGCTGCGAGGACTCCAGACGAAGTGGCCCGCACGCTTGACCGGTGCGGGCCACACTCATTTGCGGTGGTGACGACTCGGGCCCGGCGCCCCGTCACCGGGATTGCTCGTGCGTGCCCCGAGTGTCCCTGATACCTTGCCAGCGGTTCGATTCCCAACCTCCCCGAGGATTCCGCGCATGCTCGACCCAGGAACCAAGCTTGGCCCCTACGAGATCATTGCTCCCCTTGGTGCTGGCGGTATGGGGGAGGTGTATCGCTCCCGGGACACTCGTCTGGGGCGTGAGGTGGCCATCAAGGTGCTACCCGTGCACCTGTCCGCGAATGCCGAGGTGCGAACGCGGTTCGAACGTGAGGCCAGGACCATCTCGGGACTGAATCACCCCAACATCTGCACGCTGTTCGACGTGGGCCGCGAGGGCGAGACCGACTACCTGGTGATGGAATTGATCGAAGGCGAGACCCTTGCCGAGAGGCTCCGCAGAGGTCCGCTCTCGACCCCGGAGGTCGTCAGGCTTGGCATACAGATCGCCGACGCGCTCGACCGGGCCCATCGGGCCGGTGTGATCCACCGCGACTTGAAGCCCGGCAATGTGATGATCACACGCAGCGGCGCGAAGCTCATGGATTTCGGCCTCGCCCGCGCCACTGGCATGGCCGGCTCGCCCAGCGGCAGTGGTGCTTCCATGGCGGGACTCACCCAGTCCCCGACGGTGGCGCAGGCCCTCACGGCCGAGGGCACACTCATCGGGACATTCCAATACATGTCGCCCGAGCAACTCGAGGGCCGAGAAGCTGATGCTCGCAGCGATATCTGGGCGCTCGGGTGCGTGCTTTACGAGATGACGACCGGACGTCGCGCGTTCGAGGGGCGGAGCCAGGCTTCGCTGATCGCCGCCATCCTCGAGCGTGAGCCCGCTACGCTCGGCGAGGCGCCTTCCAGTGCGAGCGCGGCGGGAGGACCGCCGCAGGGCTTGGACCGCCTGGTCCGCGCATGCCTGGCGAAGGATCCTGAGGAGCGCCTTCAGACGGCACACGACGCGAAGCTACAACTGCAATGGATCGCCGAGGGGGCTGGCGTGTCGAACATTGCAGGTTCGACGCCGGCGCCGGTACTGGCAATGGCCCCCGCGAAACGAACGGGCTCGCGACTCGCGTGGGGGATTGCAGCGCTCGCCTTGCTGGCCACCGTGGGCTTGTTCGCTTGGTTGTGGCCGCTCGCGAATGCGCCGCATCCTGCCTATCGCTTTCGCACAGAGCCCCTCGCGGGGGTCGTGAACTACAACTGGCCGCGGGTTTCTCCCGACGGGCGCTCTCTGGTTTTCGATGCGCAGGATTCCAGCGGGACATTGCGGGCATGGTTGCGCCCCATGGACCAGACACTTGCACGCCCGATCCTCGGCAGTGAGGGTCTACGGCGCGCCTACTGGTCGCCGGATAGTCGGGAGATCGCCTTTGTGGCCGGCGGCAAGATCATGCGCCTCCCCGTGACCGGTGGCACAGCGACGGTGGTCTGCGAAGCAGGCGCAGGCGCGGATCTCAGTTGGGGGTCACGCGGATTCATCCTCATGGATATCAGCCAAACGGAGTCCCTCCGAGTGGTGCCCGCACGGGGAGGCGAGCTTCAGCCCGCAAGCCGCATCGAACGAGCGGCAGGCGAAGTGGGAAGCGCGTGGCCATACTTCCTGCCCGACGGTGAGCACTTCTTGTTTCTCGGCAATCTCAATGGCCGCACTGGCGGGAATATTCGCCTTGGCAAGTTAGGCTCGCTCGACTCCAAACTATTGGGCACGTCGGACGGCCGAGCAGAATACGCGCCGGGCGGATGGGTGATCTACCTGCGCGGCAGCACGCTGCTTGCCCAGAAGCTGGATCTGGGCGCGGGCAAGCTCACGGGTCAGCCCCTGACGATCGCGGAGCGGGTCAGTATCGGAGGTTCCGCAGGGCACTTTTCCATCTCGCGTACTGGAGTGCTCGCATATTCGCGGGGAGGTGGGGCCAGTGACAACACGCTCTTGGAGGCCGACCGTACCGGGAAGGTCATCGGTGGTCCCCTGGCTGCTGGGATGGTATTCAATCCCGCGATCTCTCCCGATGGCCGCCGGCTCCTTTTCCAGAAGGCAGCGACGAACCTGGGTGAGGATGACGAGATCTGGGTTCGCGATCTTGGGCGTGGGACCCAGACCAAGCTGACGTTTGCCCGGAACCCCGCCAAGATGCCGGTCTGGTCGCCCGATAATCGCCGCTTCGCGTGTGTTGTCTATCCGCACGATGGCGCCGCGAGTCTGCAGGTCGGCTCGGCTGACGGGCTAGGGGCCCGTGATTCAATACCCGTCCCTGACGGGAAGGCGCCGATGCTCACGCAATGGACCACCGCTGGAGACCGCCTCGTCCTGATCGCGGCCGACTTCGGGGGACTCTATGTTTCGGCTCCGGACAGCGCCGATCAGACGCTGCGACCCATCGCGGGGCTGCCGAAGTCCCTCGGACAGGGGAAAATCTCGCCGGACGGTCGATGGCTTGCCTACACCTCGGCCGAGGGAGGCGGGGCGCCTCAGGTTTACGTGCAGAGTCTCTCGGGCACGCCAGGCCGTTGGCAGATCTCCACCGCGATAGGCTACCTGCCGTCCTGGACCAGCGGTGGGAAGGAACTCGTTTTCGAAGGGGAGGGCGCGGTCATGGCAGTGGACATCGAGACCCGGGATGGGTTTCATGTGGGCACCCCGAAGCGGTTATTCCTTCTGCCACTGACGGCGTTCCAGCCCGACGCAAACACATGGACGTGCACGGAGGATGGGCAACGCTTCTTCTTGCTCGTGCCTCCAAGGGCATCGAATTCCGGCGAGATTGAGGTGGTGACGGATTTTGGGGCACTCGTGAACCGGAAGTGATGTCCCGGAGCTCTGGAGCATTCATGCGCGCTAAGGATCACTGGGAGCTTCTCTACTCGACCCGGGACTCGGCTGCCCTCAGCTGGTACCAAAATCACGCCGCGCGTTCATTGCGCTTGATCCACGAGACGGGCGCGCAGGTATCGGCTCCGATCATCGACGTCGGGGGCGGGGCTTCGACCTTGGTGGATGATCTTCTTGGCGAGGGTTACACCGACCTGACGGTGCTCGACCTGTCCGCCGCGGCGCTCGTCGCTGCCCGTGCTCGGTTGGGTGCCCGTGCAGGACAGGTGCGATGGGTCGAGGCGGACGTCATGGCCGCAGCACTCCCTGCGCATCACTTCGATATCTGGCATGACCGCGCCGTCTTCCACTTCCTCATCTCCCCGCAGGACCGGCAAGCGTATGTCCAAGCAGTGCTGGACGCCGTGCGGCCAGGAGGGCACGTGATTGTTGCCACTTTCGGGATGGATGGCCCCACGGAATGCAGCGGGCTGCCCGTTCGGCGCTATACCGCCGACGGCTTGCATTCGGAGTTCGGGGAGCCGTTCACGTTGTTGCGGCACGAACAAGAAGACCACCGCACCCCTTGGGGGACCGTGCAACAGTTCATTTATTGCTATTGCCGCAGGCAGGGTTCGTGAAGCCGGCTCACAGTCAGCCCCGCCATCAAGGCCCGAGATGATCCCCGCTGAGGCGGCGCTCCTGCGGCTGGAAGAGGGGAATCGCCGATTCGTATTCGGGGATCGAGGCCGCAGCGCACTCGAGAGCTTGAGGCGCCGCAGCGAGCTCGCAATCGGGCAGGAGCCATTCGCAATCATCCTGGGGTGCTCGGATTCCCGAGTGCCCGCCGAGTTCGTCTTCGATCAGGGCTTGGGCGATCTGTTCGTCATCCGCGTCGCGGGAAATATTGTCGCCCCTTCGCAGGTGGGCAGCGTGGAATTCGCTGCTTCGCGCTTTGACACGAGACTGGTCGTGGTGC
>JBDSKE010000123.1:0-11554 GCA_039917105.1 Candidatus Eiseniibacteriota bacterium
CGACCGAGGCCATTGCCCAGCGGTTGGGTTGGCGCGAAATGGGCGGGCTGGTGGTGACGGTCGTGGATGCACGAGGGCCCGCGGCACGTGGGGGGGTTCGCTCGGGGGATCGGATCCGTCGGGTGAATGGCCGCACCACCGATACCGTCGAGGACGCACAGGCCAGCATTTACGGTTCCCAAGTCGGGGACTTGTTGCACCTGGACCTCGAGCGCGCTGGCAAGCGCATGACGCTCGATGTGAAACTCGAAGAGGCGCCGGAGCACTGACATGATCGATCGTTATTCCAGGCCCGAGATGGCCGCGGTGTGGAGTGATGCGCGCCGTCTGGAGTTGTGGCTCGAGGTGGAGCTGGCGGCGACAGCTGCACGCGAAGCGCGGGGGGACGTGCCCGTCGGGACCGCCGACCGGATTCGCGCCCGGGCGCGCCTCAGCCTCCCTCGGATGCTCGAGATCGAGGCCGAAGTGCACCATGATGTCATCGCGTTCCTCTCGATGGTGGCGGAGAGCGTGGGCGATGACGCGCGCCACTTGCACACCGGCATGACATCGTCGGACCTGGTTGACACCGCATTGGCCATGCAGATCCAGTTGGCCGGTCGGGTGCTCGCCAGCGAAGTGGCGGCGGTGCGCCGGACCGCCTGGGACCTGGCGCAAGCACATAAGCGAACCCCCATGGTGGGCCGCACGCACGGCGTACACGCGGAACCGATCACGTTCGGGCTCAAGTGTCTATTGTGGTCCGAGGAGCTCGGACGCGGACTCGACCGGCTGCAGCAGGGGTTGCACGAGTGTTCGGCGGGTAAGTTCAGTGGAGCGGTTGGAACCCTGGCGCACCTGGATGCCCGGATTGAGGAAGCGGCGCTACAGACACTCGGGTTGATGCCAGAGCCCGTTGCGAATCAGGTGGTGCAACGCGACCGGCACGCAGCCATGCTCGCTTCCATGGCGGTGCTCGCAGGAACATTCGAGAAGATCGCGCTCGAGATCCGCCACCTGATGCGGTCCGAAGTACGCGAGGCCGAGGAACCCTTCGCCGAAAAACAGAAGGGCTCGTCGGCCATGCCCCACAAACGCAATCCGGTGCGCTGTGAGCGCGTCTGCGGGTTGGCGCGCCTGCTGCGGGCCTACGCGCTGGCGGGTTTCGAGAACCAAGCGCTCTGGCACGAGCGGGATATCAGTCACTCCTCCGTCGAGCGCGTGATCCTGCCGGACGCATTCCTCGCCGTCCATTTCATGGCTCACGACCTCGCCTACGTGTTGCGCGGACTTCGGGTTCATCCGCAACGCATGCTTGCCAATCTCGAATCGGGCGGCGGACTGGTGTTCTCCCAGCGCGTCCTGCTCGCGCTGACCGAAGCCGGACTGGCCCGGGATGAGTCGTATCGGGTGGTGCAGGCCCACGCGATTGCGGCGGCGGACCATGGCACCTCGTTCCGCAACGGGCTCGAGCAGGACGCGGTGGTGCAGAAGCACCTCGAACCGGCACGCCTCGCGCAATGCTTCGAATTGGAGCATTACCTTCGGAATGTCGATGTCCTGTTCGCGCGCGCCGAGGAGCCATTGCTATGAATGTGGCGACCGCGCATGAGTTGGCTTGGAACGCTTTGGAACTCCGGGAGCCCGAGACGCTCTCGGCACGACTCAAGCAACGCGGCGTTTCCTTGGACGCAGAGGAAGTGGTGCTCCTGTCGCAACTGCTCGGTCGCGCGCCGCGTTGGGCCGAGGCAGTGCTGTTCGGCATCCTCTGGAGTGAGCACTGCTCCTACAAGAGCACACGGCACCTGCTCAAGCGACTGCCCACGGCCGCGCCCCAAGTGGTGATCGGCCCAGGCGAAGACGCCGGCGTGGTATCGCTCCCGGAGCCATGCGCGGACTGGGTGCTGGTGCTGGGCCATGAGAGTCACAACCACCCGAGTCAGGTGCTGCCAGTCGAGGGCGCCGCGACCGGCATCGGCGGCATCGTTCGCGACATCGTCTGCATGGGCGCCGAAGTCGTGGGCGTCCTCGACTCACTTCGATTTGGTGATCCGCATGGCCACGTGCAAACACGTGACGTCATGCGCGGTGTGGTCGAGGGGATCGCGAGCTATGGCAATGCGCTCGGCGTGCCTAATCTGGGCGGCGACACCCGATTCGACGCGGGTTTCGATCAGAACTGCCTGGTGAACGCGATGGCGGTCGGTTTGGCGCCGGCGGACGGTGTGATCCGCAGCCGCGTCCCCGAAGGCCCAGGGCCATGGCATTTTGTACTGGTAGGCAAACCGACCGACGAGAGCGGCTTCGGCGGGGCGGCCTTCGCCTCAGGTGAGTTGGGGCAAGCCGATCAACGCGGCGCGGTGCAGTTGCCGGACCCGTTCCTCAAACGCGTGCTCAACGTGGCGACCCACGAAGTGTTCAAACGAGTGCGCGAGCAACGCATCCCATGCGGCTTCAAGGATCTTGGCGCCGGCGGCATCGCGTGCGTGACGAGCGAGTTGGCCGCAGCGGGTGGCCGCGGAGCCCGCATCCGGCTCGAGGATGCGCATCGTGTGTCCCGCCCGTTGCCGCCCGAGGTGTTCCTGTGCGCCGAGACACAGGAGCGCTATTGTTGGGTGGTCCCCGAATCGTTCGTTGCGGAACTGTGTGCGATCTATGAATCTGAGTTTGCTCTGGGGCGCGTGCACGCGGGGGCAGGGGCTCGCGACATCGGCATGGCGACCGACGACAAGCGCTACGTGGTCACTTGGGACGGCGAGATCCTGGTGGATTGCGAAGTGGACGCCATCACCACCGGTCGCCGCATCATGCGTCCCGCCGCACTGCGTGCGCGCCCCCGGCCCGCACGCAGTCGTCGTCGCGCCGCCGATGTGCATAAGGTTCTGCTCGATCTGCTCAAAGGGGAACACCTCGGCTCGCGCGAATACCTGTACCGCCACTACGATAGTGAGGTGCAGGGGCGCACCTGGCTGCGTCCCGGTGAGGGCGATGCGTGCGTCATCCGCGTCGTACCCGACCGTCCCACGGGAATCGCGTTCGCCGTCGGTGGCAACCCGTTCTGGTGCGCGGCTGATCCAAGCCTCGGTGCGGCGCACGCCGTGGCCAAGGCCGCCAGGGGTGTCGCAGCGGTGGGCGCACGCCCCTGGGCATTGACGGATTGCCTCAACTTCGGCCATCCCGAAGACCCTTTCGTGATGGGTGATCTGGAAGCAGCGGTCGACGGATTGTCGCGAGCGGCGCTTGCACTGGGTGAGTTGGCGAGCCCGGGTCACCCACTTCCGTTCGTGAGCGGCAATGTCTCGCTCTATAACCAGGTCGGGGAGCACGCGATTCCACCTTCGCCGATCGTCATGTGTTCTGGAGTGATCCGCGATGTCGGCACGACGCTGGGTCAGGCCGTGCATGCGCCCGGGCACGTCCTCGTGCTGGTGGGCGAACCGCGGGAGGGGCTGGATGGGTCGACCTATCAACGCGAGATCCTGCGGGAGCGAGGGTTCCCGCCTCCCCCACTCGACTTGGTGCGCGAGGCGATGCTCCAACGCTTCGCGGTCGAGGTCTCCGAGCAGCGTTGGGCGCTGGCGGCGCACCAGGTCTCGGACGGGGGACTCGCCCTGACCCTGGTTGAAATGCTGTTGGCAACACCTGCCGAGAGCACCGTCGGTCTCGAGGTGAACATCGATGCGTTCGAAGTGGATGCTGCGGTGGCACTGTTCTGCGAGCGGCCCGCGCTTGTATACGAGGTTGGGTTCGATCGGCTGCCTCGATTCTCGCAGGCGGCCCGCGACTTCGGCCTCACCACGTGGCCGATCGGCACCGTGACCCAACATCCAGGGCTTCGGGTGTTGATGCCGGTAGGATTGGCGGTGCAGTGGACGCGCGAGTCGCTGGCGGTAGCCGCGGACTCCGCATTGCGCCGGCGGTGGAACGAGGAGGGCGTATGAGCGCGCGCGTGGCCGTCGTCCAGTTCCCCGGGGTCAACTGCGAAGCGGAGTCGGTCCGTGCCCTCATGCGGGCCGGGCTTTCCGCTGAGGTGTTCCGCTGGACGCGACCTGCGGCTGAGTTACTCGCCTATGATGCCTATCTATTGCCGGGAGGCTGGTCCTATCAGGACCGCGTTCGGGCGGGCGCACTTGCGGCGAAGGATCCGCTCGTGGACGTGCTGGCCGACGTGGCTGCGGCGGGCCGGCCGATCATCGGCATCTGTAATGGGGCGCAAGTGCTGGTGGAAGCCGGGCTCGTACCCGGGGACGGACGCGTCTCGCTCGCGCTCGCGCGCAATCGCATGCCGCAGCGAAATGGTTACTACGCCCGTTGGGTCTATTGCCGCATCGAAGCGTCCAACAGCGTGTTCACCCGGCACCTCGAGCCCGGCATGGTACTGCCCCTGCCCATCGCACATGGTGAGGGCCGTTTCACTTCGGCCAAGCGCGGGCATGTCGCATCGCTCGTCAGGTCGGGTCAGGTGCCCCTGCGCTATTGCACCGCCCTGGGTGAAGACGCCATCGAGTTCCCGAGCAATCCCAATGGTGCCGAGGCCGGTGTCGCCGCGGTGTGTAATGCCGCGGGAAATGTCCTCGCCATCATGCCCCACCCCGAACGGGTGCTCGACCTGGGTGCGATCGGGCGGAGTGTCGGCGGGCCATGGGGGCGCCTGCGCTCGCAAGCCATGGCGCAGAACCCCACGGAAGTGTTCAGTGATGCCCCCGGTTTACAGATCTTCGAAGGGCTCAAACGTCATTTGGAGGTCGCCGTATGAATGCCCAGAAGCAGGTGGCGCAGGCGTTCATTGAGATGCGCGCGTCCGATCCCGAGGCGTCCTCGGCACTCTCCGTTGCGCAGGCGAACATGGAGGCGGGCCGAGGCCTGGTCGGAATGAGGCGCGTTCGGGTATTCGAGCTGGCCGGTCCGCTCCCCCCGCATGCCGAACTCATCGAACTTCTGCACCGCTCGAACCAGTTCTACAATCCCAGTAAGGAGCGCTGCGTCGTGCGTGCCGAGACCTCCGATGCGTCGCCGTGCGTCGCCGGGGAGCAATGGGTGCTGGTGTTCGAGCGCGGCGGCGAGCGCCGAGCCGGCGCCGAGCGCTGGTGGCGTCACGAAACGGGATCCCGAATCGAGGTGCGTGAAGGGGTCGCCTGGGCACTTCGCTTCGCACCCGGGGTCGATGCCTCCGCCAGCGCCGAGGACATCACCGTGACGCGCGACCGACGGCATGGCCTTCTGTGCAACCCGAACTTCCAGGAATGGCGGCCGGCCCCCGAGACGGGAACCGTGCCCATGCCTTGGATCGCCACCAAACCCATATCGAGGGGCCCGCGGGCCCGGAAAGGGAAGGCGGCCCCATGAAGCACAGTTGGTCCCCTGACAAAACGTGGCACGAGGAGTGTGGTGTGATGGCGGCTGTGGGCGTGCCCTTGGCCGCCGAGGTCGTGGCGCTTGGTTTACACGCGCTTCAGCATCGCGGCCAGGAGTCCACCGGCGTTGTGTCATGTGATGAAGCCGGTGTCTTCCATTCCCATAAAGGGATTGGTTTGGTGTCCGATGTCCACCGCGTCCCAGCCCTCGCGCAGTTGACCGGCGAACTTGCGATCGGGCACAACCGCTACTCCACCGCGGGCGGCCTCACGCTCGAGAACACGCAACCGCTTCGCGTGGTGTATCGCGGCGGTTCGCTCGCGCTCGCACACAACGGCAACGTGACCAACGCGCGGGTGCTGCGCGCGGGGCTGGAAGAATCGGGTTCGATTTTCCAGACCACGTTGGATACTGAAGTGTTCCTGCACCTGGTGGCTTTGGCCACGAATGACTCGATCGAGGACGCGCTCATCGAGGCCGCCCGCCAGGTGGAGGGTGCCTATTCATTGGTGGTGCTCACGCAGGAATCGGTGATCGCCTTGCGGGACCCGCACGGGTTCCGGCCGCTCTGCATCGGCCGTCTGGGCGACGGCTATATCGTCGCCAGTGAGACCTGCGCACTCGACCTGGTCGGCGCGGACCTGTTGCGCGAAGTCGAGCCGGGCGAGATGGTCATCGTGGACCCCAAAGGGATGCGCTCGCGTCGCGCATTGCCGGCAGCGGAGCCACCACAGCAGTGCATTTTCGAGCACATCTATTTCTCGCGCCCCGACAGCCGCGTGTTCGGCGAAACCGTTGACCTCGTGCGCCGACGATTGGGTCGCAAGCTCGCCCAGGAGCATCCGGCCCGGGCCGATGTCGTGATCGCAGTGCCGGATTCAAGCAATTCGATTGCGCTTGGATACTCCGAGACCTCCGGGATCCCCTTCGAGCTGGGTCTGATTCGCAATCATTATGTCGGGCGCACCTTCATCCAGCCACTTCAGACCGCGCGCGATTTTGGCGTACGCGTGAAGTTCAATCCCGTGCGAGAAGTGTTGGAGGGAAAGCGCGTAGTGGTGGTCGACGATTCCATTGTGCGCGGCACCACCAGTCGCAAGCTCGTGCACCTGCTCCGTCGGGCGGGTGCAAGTGAGGTGCATTTCCGCGTGGGCTCTCCACCGGTCACGCATCCGTGTTTTTACGGCATTGACACGCCGAGTCGGCGCGAGCTGATCGGTGCGCTCAAGACCGTCGAGGAGATTCGCGATTTCCTCGAAGTGGATTCGCTTGGCTATCTGTCGCTCGAGGGCTTGCTGTCGTGCGAGCGCGAGCCACAACGTTACTGCAGAGCTTGTTTCACAGGTCACTACCCGGTGCCGGTCGATCCGGAATCGAGCAAGTTGTCGATCGAACACATGCAGCGGTCAGGGACGCCCGCCGGTCGCTGACAGGCCCGGGTTCCACCTCTGGGCGGCGTTGCCGCGATTGACAGCCTCGAGCGCTGCTCCCTAATGTCCGCGCTCACCGTGGTGCGAGGGTCGCGCTGCGGCCCCAACTTCGCCCGGGATGCCCAATGTCGCTCTCGCACCTCATGGCCCAACGCCGGGCCCGCATCCAAGAGTGGCGCGCGCTCGGGGTCGAGCCGTATGCCTACCGTTTCGATGTCACCCACCACGCCGCAGACCTGCTCGCGCGCGGGGACGCCGTCACCTCTGCTTACGGCGACATCGTGCGCATCGCGGGTCGCATCATGTCAAAGCGCGGCCAGGGCAAGGCCGGCTTCGCACATGTCCTGGACCGCACCGGTCGCATGCAGGTGTATGCGAAGCGCGATCTCATGGGCGATCAGTATCAGCGCTTCGAGTTGGCGCAAGTGGGTGATTGGGTGGGCATCGAAGGGCCGTTGTTTCGCACCCGCACCGGTGAAATCACCGTGCGGGCCGACACGGTCGAGTTGCTCTCCAAGTCGATTCGCCCCCTACCCGAGAAGTGGCACGGACTGACCGATCCGGAGACGCGGTTCCGCCAGCGCTACGCCGACCTGTTCGTCAACCTCGACGTGCGGGAAGTCTTCCGCCGTCGAGGCCGGATCATCACTGCGATTCGTTGTTTCCTTGATGAGCGGGACTACCTCGAGGTCGAAACTCCGGTATTGCAGCCCTTGTATGGCGGGGCTTTTGCGCGCCCATTCATCACGCATCACAATGCACTTGATTTCAGCCTCTACCTGCGCGTATCGAACGAGCTCTACCTCAAGCGATTGATCGTCGGCGGGCTCGACCGTGTGTATGAGTTCGCGCGTGACTTCCGCAACGAGGGCATGGATCGTTCGCACAATCCGGAATTCACCCTGCTCGAGTACTATCAGGCTTTCGCCGATGTGCACGACATGATGGAAATGACCGAGGCGCTCGTGTGCGAGGTGCTGGAGCGGGCTTGTGGCACCCTGAAGCTGCCGCATCAGGGCGGCACGCTTGACTTCACCCGCCCGTGGAAGCGGGTGTCCATGCTCGACTCGGTCAGTGAGAAGGTGGGGGAGAGCGTGCACAGTTTGGACGAGGCACAACTCCTGCGACTGTGTCAGGCACGGCATCTGCACGCACGGGAGGGCAGCGGTGCGGGCGGCATGCTGGATGAGCTGTTCAGCGCGCTGGTACAGCCGGAACTGCAAGATGCCACCTTTCTCGTGGATTTCCCGGTTGCGACATCGCCTTTGGCGCGGGTCTCGCGGACCAACCCCAAGGTGGTGGAACGATTCGAACTGTTCGCGGCCGGCATGGAGCTGGCCAACTCGTTCAGTGAGCAGAACGATCCCGACGCTCAGCGTGCTGCATTCGAGGCCCAGATGAGCGCCAAGGCGGGTGGCGACGAAGAGGCGCAGCCCTTGGATGAGGATTACCTGCGATCGCTGGAGTACGGCATGCCGCCGACGGGCGGCGTGGGCATCGGCATCGACCGCTTGGTCATGCTCGCCACCGACCAGCGCTCGATCCGCGATGTGATCCTGTTCCCGACCTTGCGCCCAGAGGAGGGCCGCCCCGTCGGGGATGACATGGACGAGCCCGCCGAGGAGGCCGCCGGGGAGGAGACGGGTTCCCGGTGAACCTTCCCCTCTGGATCGCTGCGCGCTACCTGCGTCGCAGGCCCAGGAGTGGGTTCATCACCCTGTTGACCGGCATCTCGGTGGCCGGCGTCGCGGTTGGGGTGACGGCACTTCTCACCGTACTCGCGGTGATGAACGGGTTCGAGAACGAGATCCAGACGCGCATCGCCGGCACGGATGCTCATGTGATTCTGTTGGGCGAGACCACTTCTGGCGTCGCCGACGGCGATGCTTTGGCGGCGCGGCTGGCGAAACAGCCGGGCGTGCTGGGCGCGTCCCCCTTCACTTACGCCAAGGGGATGGTGTTTCACAACGGCCTGTCCGAGGGACTGGTGGTCAAGGGAGTGGACCTGCGTCACGAACGCGCGGTCACCACGATCGGGAGCAATATCAAACCCGCGTTGGACTCCATTCCGCAAGTCACCCTCTCCGGGGAGCCCGGCATCGTGCTGGGTTCCGAACTCGCGGCGCGACTGTCGGCCCGCGTCGGGGATCGCGTACTGCTGGCCACACTCAAGAGCGATGGTGGTTCAGCGTTCGGCTACGCACCGAAGCTGCGTCCGTTCCGATTGGTGGGGGTGTTCACATCGGGGCTGTACACGTACGATTCGAGCTTCGGCTTCACCGGCATCCCGGCATCGCAGGACTTCTTCGACCTCGGGTCGCAGGTGACCGGTGTGGAGATCAAGTTGTCCGACATGTTCGACGCTCCTGCCGCAGGTCAACGACTCCTCGCGGTGGCCGGCGTGAAAGGATTGCGCGCGAATGATTGGATCGCGCTCAACCGCAATCTCTTCACCTGGATGAAACTTGAAAAGACCGTGATGTTCTTGATCCTTGGGCTGATCGTGCTGGTCGCAGCTTTCAATATCGTGAGCACGCTGTTCATGGTGGTGCTCGAGAAGCGCCGCGACATCGGTGTCCTCAAGACGCTGGGTGCCGAACCGGCCATGATCCTTCGGATCTTCCTACTCGAAGGGGTGTTGATCGGTGGCATCGGTACCCTGCTTGGGGCGGTCCTCGGAGCGGGGCTGATCGCCTTGCTGCAGCGCTACCCATTCATTCAACTTCCCGGGGATGTGTACTTCATCGAGCGGCTTCCGGTACGGCCGGAGGCGGGGGATTTCGCGCTCGTGATCGTCTCGGCCTTCGTCCTCTGTCTACTCGCGGCATGGTATCCGGCTTGGCAGGCCGCTCGGCTCGACCCCGTCGATGCCATCCGGCGCCAAGGCTGATGTCGTTTGCGAACAAAGGGGTGCAAGTGATTGATGGGACAACAGAAACCGAGCCAGCATTGGCGCTGCGCGCAACCGGGCTTCGCAAGTCTTACACCGGGCCCGGAGGTGAATTGCGGGTGTTGGACGGGGTCGACCTCGAAGTGCGGCGCGGCGAGCTCGTGGCGATCATGGGTGTGTCGGGTTCGGGAAAGAGTACGCTCCTCAATCTGCTTGGGGCGTTGGACCGTCCTGATGGTGGAACGCTCCAGATTGGCGGTCTGACGGTCGAAACCATGCAAGAGCGGGCTCGTTGCCGGCTCCGCTCCGAACGGCTCGGGTTCGTCTTCCAGTCCCATCATCTTTTGCCCGAGTTCACGGCGGAGGAGAACATCATGATGCCGATGCTCATCGCCGGCCGCACCCCAGAGGTGGCGCGCGTCCGGGCCCGCGAATTGCTCGATGCGGTTGGACTTTCGAATCGTGCCGAGCACCGTCCGTCCGAACTCTCGGGCGGGGAGGCACAACGCGTCGCGGTGGCCAGAGCCTTGGCCCCTCGCCCTGAACTCGTTCTCGCCGACGAGCCTTCCGGCAACCTGGATGTCGCGACGGCGGCGGGACTTCACGACATGTTGGCGTCTTTGACGCGCCACGAGCATCATACAGTGGTGCTCGTGACCCACGATGATAGGCTGGCATCGTTGGCGGACCGGGTGATGGTATTGGAGAGTGGTCGGCTCGCGCCGGCGTCACACTGAGGGAAGGCATGCTCTGCCAGATCTGCGGAAAGAACCCCGCAAGCGTCCATTTCACCGAGATCCACGACAACCAGATGTCGGAGATCCACGTGTGCGAACGCTGTGCCGAGGAGAAGGGGATGCAGGCCTCGGCCCAGCAGCACAAGTTCGAGATCTCCGATCTGTTGGCGGGGATGGTGGACGCCATGACACAGACTGACGAAGAACGCGTTGGGCACGTCCAATGCCCACGATGCGGACTGTTGTACTCCCAGTTCAAGGAGACCGGCCGCCTGGGTTGCTCCGAGTGCTACGCCGCTTTCCAATTCCAACTGCGCCCGCTGTTGCGCCGCATCCATGGCGACACGAGGCACCGTGGCAAGACGCCATCGCATGGCAAGGTGGGGGCGACTCGTTCACGTCGAATCCAACGGTTGCATGATGACCTGCGCCGCGCGGTCGAACGCGAGGACTTCGAAACCGCAGCGACCGTGCGGGACGAGATTCGCCGGGTCGAGGCCGAACCCGCCACGACGAGCGACGCTCCGGGGAGCGCCTCATGAACACGGCGCCGCGGGATTTCCAAGACCTGTTCGCCCGCACCAGCCCTTGGTTGCAAGGCGAGGGGCCGCACGCCGAGATGGTGCTCTCCACTCGCATCCGGCTGGCCCGCAATCTGCGCGAGGTCCCATTCACTCATCGCGCCCGGGACGAACAACTCCAAGGCGTGCTTGCGAGCGTCTCGGCGGCGGCGCAGGAATCGGGTGCTTTTCGCGGCAGCTTGCTCTTGCGGATGCCAGACTGCACGCCGGACCAGCGCCAAGTCCTGGTCGAACGCCATCTCGTCTCGCACGAACTTGGCGACGGCGCACGCCCGCGCGGTATCTTGATTGCGCCAGACGAACGATTGTCCCTGATGATCAATGAAGAGGATCACCTGCGACTGCAGGTCATGACCCCGGGATTCCAGTTGGCCGAGTGCTGGGCTCTGGCGGATGGGGCTGACGACGAGTTGGACCAGTCGCTCGACTTCGCTTTCTCCGAGGAGATCGGCTACCTCACCTCGTGCCCGACCAATGCCGGAACCGGCCTACGGGCCTCGGTGCTCATCCACTTGCCCGCTCTCGTCCTACTCGAGGAGATTCAGCGCGTACTCAAGAGCATCATGCAGGTAGGCCTCAATG
>JBDSKE010000124.1:0-5563 GCA_039917105.1 Candidatus Eiseniibacteriota bacterium
GTCGACCTGGTTCCCTCCTTCGCCGAACAGGCAGAGGGCTTGATCCAGGGCGGCGCGGATGTGCTCATCCTGGAAACCTGCCAGGACATCCTGGAGATGAAGGCGCAGATCCTCGCCGCGCGCGAAGCCATGGAGCGTACCGGCAGGAAACTTCCGATCCAGGCGTCGATCACGCTCGACCCCACCGGGCGCATGCTGCTCGGTACCGACTTCCGCGGCGCGCTCGCCACGCTCGAGGCCATGCATGTGGATGTGATCGGGCTCAACTGTTCGACCGGTCCCGACCTGATGCGCGATGCCATCCGGTATCTGTGCGAGAACGCCTCGACGCCCATCCATTGCATTCCCAATGCGGGGCTGCCCATCAACGACGGCGGGCGCACGGTGTATCCGATGAAGCCCGAGCCCATGGCCGACACGCTGCGCGAGTTCGTGCAGGATTTTGGCGTGAGCATCGTGGGCGGCTGTTGCGGCACGACTCCCGAGCACATCGCGGCGCTGGTGCGCACCATCGGGCGCGTCAGCCCCAAGGCACGCCCAGGGCGCAGCCAATGGTTCGCCTCCAGCGCCATGACGGCGGTGGCGTTGCAGCAGGACCCGCGGCCGCTCCTGATCGGCGAACGCCTCAACACTCAGGGTTCGCGCAAGATCAAACGCATCGCGCTCGAGGGCAAGCTGGAGGACATGATTCCGGTGGCGCGCGAACAGGTGGAGGGTGGCGCGCACATCCTGGATCTGTGCCTGGCGCTCACCGAGCGTACCGACGAGAAGCAGATGATGGCGGCGCTGGTCAAGAAACTCTCGCTCAGCGTCGAGGCGCCGCTGTGCATCGATTCGACCGAGGCCAACGTCATCGAGGCCGCTCTGCAGGCTTGTCCCGGCTCGGCCATGGTCAACTCGATCAACCTGGAGAATGGCCGCGAGCGAGTGGACGCGGTCATGCCGTTGGTCATGCGCTATGGCGCCTCGGTGATCGCACTCACGATCGATGAAGTGGGCATGGCGAAGACCGCCGAGCGCAAGCTCGAGGTGGCCCGCCGCATCCACGACATCTGCACGCAGGAATATGGCCTGCCGCCCGAGCGGCTGATCTTCGATGCGCTCACCTTCACCCTCGCCACGGGCGATGCGGAGTTCTTCGAGTCGGGCATCGAGACCATCGAGGGCATCAAGCGGATCAAACGTGAGCTGCCCGGCGTGCTCACCTCGCTGGGTGTGTCGAACGTCTCGTTCGGTCTGGGTAAGGAAGCGCGCGCCATCTTGAACTCGGTGTTCCTGTATCACTGCACCCAGGCGGGTCTGGACATGGCCATCGTCAACCCGGCCGACATCCTGCCCATCGCCGACATGTCGGCAGAAGACCGCCGTCTGGCCGAGGCGTTGGTGTTCAACAAGGACCCGCAGTCGTTGTCGCACTACATCCAGCACTTCGAGGGCCGTACGCCCGACACGCGCACCAAAGAGGACGACGCGGCCGAGGCGGCCATGGACGTGGAGCACAAGCTGCATTTCCAGATCCTGCATCGCAAGCCAGCAGGCATCGAGGCGCTGGTGGACGAGGCGGTCAAGCGCCAGCCGGCCGTGGACGTGCTCAACACCGTGCTGCTGCCGGCCATGAAAGAGGTCGGCGACAAGTTCGGTTCGGGTGAGTTGATCCTGCCGTTCGTGCTGCAGAGCGCCGAGGTGATGAAGAAGGCCGTCGCGCAACTCGAGAACTATCTCGAGAAGTCCGCCGATGTCAGCAAGGGACGCGTGGTGCTGGCCACGGTGTTCGGCGACGTGCACGATATTGGCAAGAATCTGGTCAAGACAATCCTGAGCAACAACGGCTATACCGTGTTCGACCTGGGCAAGCAGGTGCCGGTGCAGCGCATCCTCGACAAGGCGCAGGAGGTGAACGCCACCGCCATCGGCTTGTCCGCGCTGCTGGTATCGACCAGCAAGCAGATGCCGATCACCGTGGGCGAGTTGAAGCGTCTGGCGCTGCACTACCCGGTCCTGATCGGAGGCGCCGCGATCAATCGCAACTTCGGGCGCCGTGCGGGTCTGGTGGATGGCGAGGTCTTCTACGAGCCCGGCGTGTTCTATTGCAAGGACGCGTTCGAGGGGCTCGACACCATGAACGCACTGACCGATCCGATCGAAGGACCCAAGCTGATCGAGCGCGTCAAGCGCGAGGCATTCGAGTTCAAAGCAAAGTCGGCCGAGCTCGAGGCGCGTTCGGCCGAATCCAGCGCGCAGCAGCAGGACTTCAAGGTCACCGTCACCCGCGATGTGCGCGTGCCGTCGCCGCCGTTCTGGGGCGCGCGCGTCACCCCCACGCGTGATATCCCGTTCCAGGGCATGTACGACGGCATCGACCTGAAGACGCTGTACCGACTGCATTGGGGCGCGCGGGGGACGGGCGAGGCATTCGATAAGTTGATCGCCGAGGACTTCGAGCCGCGTCGCCTGCAGTTGCAGAAAGACGCCGAGAGTAAAGGTTGGCTTCGGCCCATGGCCGCGTACGGGTACTTCCCGTGCCAGTCCGTCGGGCAGGACCTGGTGATCTATGACGCCACTGCGTTCACGCCCGGTTCGTTGACGCCGCGGGGAAAGATCGAAGAGGTTCTGCGTTTCACCTTCCCGCGCCAGGCGGACCGCGAGGGGCTGTGCCTGTCGGACTACTTCCAGCCGGCCGAATCGTCGAAGTTCGATGTCGTGGCCTTCCAACTCGTGACCGTGGGTCACAATGCCGACGAGTTGTGCGCCACGCTCAACCAGCGCGGCGAGTACGCCGACGCGTTGTTCATCCATGGGTTGTCGGTGAGCAGCGCTGAGGGCCTGGCAGAGTGGCACCACCAGCACATCGCCAAGGAGTTGGGGCTCGAGCCGGGCCGGGGCAAGCGCTATTCGTTCGGGTACAGCGCGTGCCCCGACCTGGCGGATCAGGCCAAGCTGTTCCAATTGCTCAAGCCCGAGGAGACGATCGGCGTGGCGCTCACGAGCGCCTACCAGTTGGCGCCCGAGGCTTCGACCAGTGCGATCATCGTGCACCACCCACAGGCCAGCTACTACATGGTGAAGGAGTGACGCTGACGATACCCGCCCCGGTCACCCTGGAGGGTCGGACGGTCCGCTTGGAGCCCATGGACCTCTCGCGCCACCGGGTGGGCCTGCATGCGATCGGGCTCGAGCCCGCCCTGTGGCGGTTCACTTCGGTTCAGGTGCGCGATGCCGCGGAGCTCGATACCTATCTGGATCAGGCTGCGGCCGAAGCGGCGTCGGCGCTCGCGCTGCCGTTCGTGATCATGCATCGCGAAAGCGGTGCGGTCGCTGGCTGCACGCGTTTCGGCAACATCGAGCCGGCACACAGGCGCCTGGAGATCGGTTGGACCTGGGTGGGCACCCCCTACCAGCGCAGCGCCGTCAACACCGAGACCAAGTACCTGCTGTTTCGCCACGTGTTCGAGACGCTGGGTTGGAATCGCGTTGAGCTCAAGACCAGCGCGTTGAACGAGCCCTCGAAATCCGCCATGCGTCGCCTTGGGCTGGTGGAAGAGGGCACGTTTCGGCGGCACATGATCAATCAGGATGGCACTCGGCGCGATAGCGTCTACTTCAGCGTGATCCGCGAGGAGTGGCCCGAGATGAAGGCCCGGCTCGAGGACAGGCTCGCGCGCTAGCCGGCCTGCAGCGTCCCGGGCCGGGGCGCGCTGCCGCTTTGGCGCCGCCGCAGTTGCACGACGACGCTCCCGAGCGCGAGCAGCGTCCACAGCGCGAGCGCCAGACGAGTGACGCTGGTGCCGAGCGCCACCCCCGGGGTGGCGTGCGTCATGACGAGCGTGTGGCGTCCTGCTGGCATAGCCACGCCGCGCACCATGAGGTTGACGGGCGAGATCCCCGCGGGGTTTCCATCGATGGTAGCGGTCCAGCCGGGTGCGTCGCTGTCCGCGACGACCACGAAGGCGCGGTCCTGCGCGGCGACCTCGAGTTCGAGGCCCTCGGGATCGTCGCGGACCCAACGGATGGCGCAGCCACGCGAGCCCGGGTACTCGCCCGCAGCTGCAGCATCAAGCGTGACCGCGGCGAAGGAGGGATCGAACCCGGCTTGCTGCATCGCGGCGATCAACTGCGCGCGCTGCGCGAATGACACCACGAGCGGCACGGCGTAGGCCCGGCCGGGCGCGTCGGCGAGGCGGTGGACGCGCGACCTCGCGTCCTGCGCCTCGGGCGTCTCGCCCGGCGCAAGGGGTGCGCTGCGGTCAGTGTCATACCACTGCACACCCCACGCCCGCAGTGCCGCCGACGAGCGCGTCAGCCCGCTCTGGATCACTGCGCCCCACGCGCCCGGGTAGGCGCCGTGGTTTCCCACGAGCGCACGCACCCGCCAACTGATCCAGAAGTTCGTGTAGGCCTCGGAGTACCGGCCCATCGCCAGCCCGGGCGCGGGCACAGGTTCGGCGGCGCCCACATAGACGCGGGTGTAAGGCGCCTTGGCGGCCACCTGCGCGAGCACTGTGGCGGGTGGCGGTTGCACCCCCGTGGGGGCGCCGCTCGCGCGCCACAATGCAGGTGCGATCACCCCCGCGAGATCGAGCGCCACGAGCGCCACGATCATCGGCCTCGCCCAGCCCCGCCCGAGCCGCGCGTGGTGCAATGCCCACCGCAGCGCGCTCCACGACAAGGCGAGCGTCATGAGCCCCATGCCCGCCCAGCGTGCCGCGCGCCCCGCCGCGTCGAACGCAAGCCCGGAACGCGCGGCCATCGCGTAATCCACATACACGGTGCGCAACGGACCGAACGCGATCGCGAGCCCGAGCGCGGCCATGGCCCCGAGCGCGAGCCATGGCCAGCGCTGCGGCGGCGCGGGCGCGGCGGGCCGGATCGCGATCGCGCGAGACGTTCCCCGCGCGGCGAGTAGCCCCACTGCCACGACACTCCACAGAATCACATAGGAGACCACGCGGAATCGGCTCCAGAATGGCACCACATCGTGGATCACGGCGAACATGGCACCCAGGGTCGCGCCCAGCGCCAACAACGCGCCCGCTACCAGCACGCCCCACCAGAACCATGCGCCCGCGCTCACGCGTGCCCGCCGCAATCCTGCGAACGCGAGCGCCACGGCCAGGGCTCCCAGATAGGGCGCATTGTCCTCGACCTGCATGCCGCCCCAGTAGGTGTCCCGGCCGAATCCCACCGCCTGTGCCCATACCAGCGACAACAGGTCGCGCCAAGCGTAGCTGTACTTCGCCACCACCGCCAAGGGGATGCCCGCCCCCTCTGCGCCGCTGCGCGAGGAATCCGCGCTGTACAGCAGGGCCGGGTACCACACGGCCGCGCCAAGTGCGGCGGACAGGCCAACGCCCCCCGCCCAAACGAGCAGGCGGGCGAAAGCTCGATGCTCGATCGCCAACTGCAGCGCGAACGCCGCAGCCAACATGGCGGAGTACACGAGTATCTGGGGATGGCCATGCAGCGCCTGGAGCGCGAATCCGGTCGCCAACGTCAAAGCACCGAGGAGCATCGTGCGTGGCCCCTTCCCGGTGATGGCCACATGGGTGCCGAGCAGAACGACCGG
>JBDSKE010000125.1:0-6835 GCA_039917105.1 Candidatus Eiseniibacteriota bacterium
CCCGGACTCCCATGATCGTGTCTTCCATAGGGGTGACAGAATCACTGCGGAGTCAGGGGGTGTCACTGTCACTGCGGTGGCACACTTTCACTTGGCGGGGTGGAGCAAGCTCGTTCTTTCCGTTAGATTGTGACGTGAGCCTCGATCGCGACCCTCACATGGAGTGCCCATTGTCGCAGAAGTTCCCGCTCAATCCCGCGCAGACGCTGGCGGTCGAACACGACCATGGCCCGGCGCTGGTGATCGCTGGGGCCGGTTCGGGCAAGACCCGCGTGCTCACAGCGCGGGTGGCCCGCTTGTTGGAACGGGGGGTTCCCGCCCGAGCCATCCTCGCGTTCACATTCACGAACCGAGCGGCACGAGAGATGCGCGGGCGGATCGAGTCCACGGTCGGCCCTGTCGCACGCGAGTTGTGGGTGGGCACTTTCCACGCGACGGCCCTGCGACTGCTGCGGCGCGAGGCGCGCACGCTGGGGATCTCGCCCTCATTCACCATTTATGACCGGGCCGATCAGGAAAGCATACTCAAGGATATTCTCAGGACCCTGGCGCTCTCGGATGTGGGCTACAAACTGGGTGTCGTCCTGGGCCGCATCTCGGATGCCAAGAACTCGCTGGTGACGCCTGATGACTTCGCCCGCACGGCGATGAGCCCGTTCGACGTCAATATTGCGGAATGCTTCCGGCGTTACCAAGCTGCCCTGCGCAAGGCCGAGGCTCTCGATTTCGATGACCTGATCGCCGAAAGCGTGCGGCTGTTCCTTGGCTTCCCCGAGGCAGGGGCGCGATGGAGTCGGCGGTTCGAGCATGTGCTCGTGGACGAGTACCAGGATACGAATCATGCCCAGTTCCGCTTGGTCCAGGCTTTGGCAGCGGTGCATGGGAATCTGTTCGTGGTGGGCGACGACGATCAGTCGATTTATGGCTGGCGTGGCGCCGATTTGGCGAACGTGCTCGAGTTCGAACGCAACTTCCCGGGTGCCGTCACTGTGCGCCTCGAACAGAACTACCGATCGACGAACAACATCCTGGATGCCGCGAATGCGGTGATCGCGAACAATACGGCACGTAAAGGCAAGACCTTGTGGAGTGAACGCGAAGCGGGCGCACTCTTGATATTCTCTTTATGCGCTGACGAGACCGAGGAGGCGCGACGGATTCGGCGTCACCTGGAGGCGCAGGTCCGCAAGGGCCGCAAACTCATCGATTGCGCAGTGCTGTATCGCACGAACGCGCAGTCACGTGCGCTGGAGACCGAACTTCGGCAGGCAGGCATGCCCTACGAGATCGTGGGCGGCATTTCGTTCTTCCAGCGCCGCGAAGTCAAAGATCTTCTGGCCTACCTGCGCTTGGTCGTGAATCCCGCCGACACCGCCTCATTCTTCCGCATCTGGAACACGCCGCGGCGTGGGTTTGGCCCCGCGGTCGAGGCGCAGGTGCAGGCGCGACTCGCACGAGGAGCAGCGGACCCACTCGAAGCATTGCGCAGCCTCTCCCGGGAGGGCATGTTGAGGGGGGCTGCCAAAGCGGGGGCGGAGGCATTGCTCAGCTTGCTTGATGAATTGCGAGTGATGCGGGAGCAGCCAGTGGACCAGTTGTTCGCTCGGCTGCTCGAGAAGAGCAACTACCTGCAACATCTGGATGCCGCCAACGAGCAGGATCTCATGGACCGCCGCGCGAACATCGAGGAGCTCGGTGTCTCGGCAGTGCAGTTCGCGGGGGCGGGCCGCGGTGGTGCGCTGGACTATTTGTCCGAATGCTCGCTCCTGACCGATGCCGATCGAGTCAGCGAGAACAGTGACCGGGTACTTCTGCTCACGGTTCATAACGCGAAAGGGCTCGAGTTCGATTCCGTGGTGATCGCAGGTCTGGAAGAGGGACTCCTGCCGCACGGCTCTTCACTGGATGATACCGACCGGCTCGAGGAGGAGAGGCGACTGTTTTATGTTGCCATGACTCGCGCCCGAGACGAAGTACTGTTGACCGCGGCGGCCTATCGCCGCCGATTCGATGGGGCATGGGGCGCGCCCGTCTCCCGATTCGTCGACGAAGTCCCCGAGCATCTTCTGCAACGCGAATCCATTGGCGGCGCCCGTAGCTCCAGCGCAGGCGGGCGCGGCGGAATGAACCGTGGCACCGGTCGGCCCGTCGAGGACCCGCGTTGGAACCGCGCGCGCGGCTCCGGGGACGCGCCCGCGGCCAAGCGATTCGTGGAAACACGCTTCGGCGATGGCCGCGGATACCAGCGCGATGAGGTCTCGGACATCTCGCTCGATCCGGACGATGGTCCCCGCCGACCTTCCCAGGGCATCACGGTGCCTACACGCAGCGCGGCCTCACGCAAAGCACTCGGTCAGGTGGTGTACCACGACAAGTTCGGACGCGGTACGGTGCTCGAGGCAGAGGGCGAAGGGCCGGACATGAAGCTGACGGTCCGGTTCGCGAGCGCAGTCAAGAAGGTGCTCGCACGTTTCGTCTCCGGAGGAGCTGATGTCGATCGATGAACAGGAGGTGGCGCGGATCGCCGAACTCGCGCGTCTCGAGATTCCCGCGGGTGACAAGGCGAAGGTGGCAGCTCAGCTCTCGAGCGTGCTCGAATTCGTTGCGACGCTTGGCCAACTCGACCTCTCTGGATGTGAACCCACCGCGTTCGCGCCGGCCGAGGCGCCATTGCGTGCGGATGAACCGGATTCCCGACGGCTCACGCCTGAGCTTGCAACGGCGGCGGCGCCCGAGTGCGAGGCGCACTTCTTCCTGGTTCCCCCGATTGTCGAGAATGTGAACCCATGACCAATTCCCTGTGGAAGCTCTCGGCCATCGCGCTCGCGGCGCGGGTTCATCGAGGGGAAGTCAGCCCCGAGACGGCGGTGGAAGCGGGCTGGGAAGGCCCGGCCAGAGAGTGGGAATCCGACGTCCATGCGGTGGTGCACAGCAATCGCGAAGCCCGGTTCGCTGGCGCTCAAGCAGTGGATCGGCAGGGCCCGCTTGCGGGGGTTCCCGTGCTCGTGAAGGATAACTTGTGCACGATCGATTATCCGACCACGTGTTGCTCACGCATCCTGGCGGGGTATCGCGCGCCCTACGATGCGACGGTGATCACACGCCTGCGGGCATCCGGTGCCGTGGTGGTGGGCAAGGGCAACATGGATGAATTCGCGATGGGGTCCTCGACCGAGCATTCGTGCTACGGACCCACGCGCAATCCGTTCGACCTCGCTCGAGTGCCGGGTGGATCGAGCGGAGGACCGGCCGCTGCTGTCGCCTACGGGCTCGTGCCGGTGAGCCTGGGATCCGACACGGGCGGTTCGGTCCGGCAGCCCGCAGCATTTTGTGGCGTGTTCGGTCTGAAGCCCACTTACGGAAGACTTTCTCGTTACGGTCTGGTTGCATTTGGCTCGTCGCTCGACCAGGTGGGCGTATTCGCCCGCCATGCCGGGGATGTCGCGCTGACCTTTGCAGCGCTCGCAGGACCCGATCCCTATGACGCGACCAGCCGTCCCTCACCGGCGCCCGATGTCTCCGCTTGGGATACAGGCGTGCAGGGACTGCGTTTCGGCTGGCCTGCGAATCTGTGGGCGGCCGGCGTGGACCCCGTCCTCGTGGAGGCGTTGGAACGCTCGGCCGCGGCGTTGGAACGCGCCGGCGCCACACGTGTTCCATTCGAGTTCCTGCCTGGCGAGTACGGTGTTGCGGCGTACTACCTGGTGGCGACGGCCGAGGCGAGCAGCAATCTGGCTCGATTCGACGGCGTCCGTTACGGCCATCGTTCGGCCGATGCGGCCGATGTGCGGGCGCTGTACACCAACACACGGAGCGAGGGATTCGGGCCTGAAGTCCAGCGGCGCATACTGCTCGGAACGTACGCACTCTCGTCCGGTTACTACGATGCCTATTACCACAAGGCCCAGCAGGCTCGCACCCGCATTCGTCATGCGTATGCGCAGGCATTCACGCGTTGCGATTTCATGCTTCTGCCCGCAACGCCTTCACTGGCATTCCGCCTCGGCGAGAAGACGGCCAATCCGCTCGCCATGTATCTGAGCGATATCTTCACCATCGGCGCGAACCTCGCCGGCATCCCTGGGCTGACCGTCCCGACGGGCTTGAGCGAGCTGGGATTGCCCAGCGCTGTTCAGTTATTGGGTCCCGAGGATTCCGAGCCCGTGCTCCTGCGCGCGGGCAGGACGCTCGAGGTCAACGGCGATCTCACGCGCCTGTCGCGCGATCACCCGGTGGAGTTCGAATGGCCTACGAGGCGGTGATCGGGCTGGAGTGCCATATCCAACTCAAGACACGCACCAAGATGTTCTGCGCCTGTCCGGTCGAGTTCGGTTCCGACGTGAACTCCAATGTCTGTCCAGTATGTCTCGGGCTGCCCGGAGCGCTGCCCCGCCTGAACGATCGCGCGATTGATTTCGCGCTGCGGCTGGGGTTGGCTCTGGGCTGCCGGATTCGCAGCGAGAGCGTGTTCGCGCGCAAGAACTATTTCTACCCGGACATGCCCAAGAACTACCAGATCACTCAGTATGACCGCCCGCTGTGCGAGGGGGGCGCTGTGCCGGTGGCCATGGACGGGCAGGAACGCAGGTTCGAGTTGACGCGGATCCATTGCGAGGAGGACGCCGGAAAATCGTTCCATCCCGAGCGAGTCGGCGAGCGGCGCATCTCGCGGGTGGAGTTCAACCGTGCCGGCACTCCATTACTTGAGCTGGTGACGGAACCGGTCCTGCACACCCCGGCGGAATGTGGTGCGTTCCTCACCGCGCTGCGTCGTTTGGTTCGCGCGCTGGGGATCTCCGATGCGGATATGGAGAAAGGTCAGCTCCGTTGCGATGCCAATGTGAGCCTCAGGCCGATGGGCGCCACGACACTCGGCACCAAGGCGGAGATCAAGAACCTGAACTCCATCAAGGGCGTCGAAAAAGGCGTCACCGCCGAGATTGCACGCCAGAGCCAGGCGCTCGATGACGGCGAGTCGATCGCTCAGGCGACGCTCCTCTACGACGCGGACCACGACAAGCTGGTGGTCATGCGAAGCAAAGAGCAGGCGCATGACTATCGATATTTCCCGGACCCCGACCTCCCTGTCCTGCGAATATCTGCCGCGCGCCTCGAGGCTGCGGAGTCGTCGCTTCCCGAACTGCCGTGGGTACGTGAGACCCGATTCATCGCGCAATACGGCCTTCCCCGATACGATGCCGCGGTTCTGACGGATCTGCCGGAACTTGCGGATTACTTCGAGGGGTGCGCGAGCGGGGCGGAACCCAAGCTGGCGAGCAATTGGCTCATGACCGAGGTGCTGCGCGTGCTCAAGGAACGCGACTGGTCGCTCGAGCGATGGACCCGCCAGGTTCCGGCCGATCGCATGCGGGACTTCCTCGCGAAGGTTGCAGCCAAGGAGCTGCCCGGCCCGCTCGCCAAGCAGGCAATCGAGTGGCTGGCGGACGAAGACGGCTCGGTCGAAGAACTGTTGGCGCGCCACGGTGTTCGGGTGCAGTCTTCGGTCGAAGATCTGCTGCCGTTGATCCGGCAGGTGCTCGAGGAGCATCCGGGGCCGGTATCGCAGTATCTGAGTGGGCGAACCGCGACGTTCGGATTCCTCGTTGGCCAGGTCATGAAGAAAAGTGGCGGCCAGGCGGTTCCCCAAACCGTTTCGCAATTGCTGCAGCAGGAATTGGCCGGCCGCAGCGCTTGAGGGGGCTGGGTGTCATTCCGCGGTTCGGTGCGACGGGCGCTGGCAGCGCCGCAAGGTGCCAGCCTGACGCAACGATTCCCCGCGCCGCTTGTCACGGTGTTGGTAGGCGATGCCGCGCTGGGATCGCATGACGAAATGGCGTTGGCGGAAGTCGCAGAGGCATTGTCGCGCGTCGGCGTGCCGCGCGGTCGCATGATGACATTGCTCTCGGGCACCCTGCCGATCGATGCTGCTCGGCGTGGGCGCGCCCGCGAGATGCACGACATGCTCGGCATGCCGGTCGTGCTGCACGACCCGGGCGAGGGGCCGAGCTTCACCGTCGGCACGACGCCCGGCGGCCTGCTGGTGCAGCTGGATGATGAGTTGCGCGAAGCAGAGGGGGTGGTCCTGGTCGGGGAGTTCGCGAACGACCCTGTGCGTGGCGCACATGGTGGCCCGTTCGCCTTATTGCCGGGACTTGCTTCGGCAGAGACACTCAGTCGGCTGGTGGCACTGCAAAGGGATTGCGGTCCGGGCTCGGGGCACGAGGTGTTGCTGGAAGCGGCCCGCGCGATGCTTGCTCTGGTGAAGGTCGATCTTGCCGTGGTCTGGGACGAGAGCGATCCGCCAACCGTCCAAGCCGGCGGCGGCGACATGTTGGCGATACTCCTTGAGCAAGGTTGGGGAGACCGCAAGCGTTGAGTCGCCCTTGACCCTGTGCGAAGGGCGCGCCTAGAGTGGTCCTGTGAACCCTACTCGCATCCTGGTCGTGGGATCTGGTGGTCGTGAACACGCGCTGGCGTGGCGCCTGGCGGGGGATCCGCACGCTCCCTCCATCTGGGTAGCGCCTGGCAATGATGGCACTGAGCCGGCTTTCGCGCGGCTCGACATCCGCGAGGACGATATATCCGCGTTGCTCGCCGCCGCGCACGAGCACGCGATCGAACTGGTCGTGATCGGACCCGAGGCACCACTGGCAGCCGGGGTCAGCGATGCGCTCAATGCAGCGGGTGTCCGCACCTTCGGAGCATCTCAAGCGGCGGCTCGGCTCGAATCAAGCAAGTGGTTCGCCAAGGAGATCATGCTCGCGGCTCGAGTGCCGACGCCGCGCGCTGCCGTATTCGGGGCTTTGGAACCCGCCCTCGCGGCGCTGGGCGACTT
>JBDSKE010000126.1:0-8255 GCA_039917105.1 Candidatus Eiseniibacteriota bacterium
GGGTGGACGTGATGACGAGGGTCGTCGTCACATGCGAGAAGACAGGAAGCAAGCATGGCTGAACACAAAGTTTCCGTGGATCTGGGTGGGAAGGAACTCACCATCAGCACGGGTAAGTGGGCCAAGCTCGCCGGCGGCTCTGCCGTCGTGCAGCTGGGCGGCACCATCGTGCTCGTCGCCTCGAGCGCAGCGAAACAGGCCAAGCCCGGTCTGGATTTCGTGCCGCTGACGTGCGACTACCGCGAACGGACCTATGCCGCCGGCAAGATCCCGGGCGGTTTCTTCAAGCGCGAAGGTGCGCCGAGTCGGAAAGAAGTCCTCAGTTCACGCCAGATCGATCGTCCGATCCGGCCGCTGATGAGCGACCAGTGGTTCTATGAAACCCAGATCATGGCGACGGTGGTGTCGTCGGATCAGGAACACGACGCGGACGTGCTCGCGTTGATCGGCGGTTCGGCGTCGCTGGTCCTCTCGGACATTCCGTTCCCCGAGCCGATCGCTGGTGTGCGTGTGGCTCGTGTGGACGGCCAGTTCGTCGTGATGCCCACATTCGCCCAACTCGACGAGTCCGACATGGACGTCGTGGTGGCAGGCACCGCAAACGACATCATCATGGTCGAGGGCGGCTGTCTCGAGATCTCTGAAGCCGACATGATCGCGGCGCTCGAGTTCGCGATGCAGCACATCCGCGCGATCGTGGCGGTCCAGCTTGAACTCCAGAAGGTCAACGGACGGCCCAAGCGCACGCCGGTCGAGAAACTCGATGTCTCGGACATCGATACCGCACTGCGCTCGGCCTACACCGACCGCGTCACGGCTGCGATCAGGATTCCGGGCAAGGAGTCGCGTCAGGAAGAGTTGGACATCATCAAGGCCGACGCGATGGCCACCTATGCCGAGAAGTTCGCGGACAAGGCCCCCCGGATCGGCGGCCTGCTCCATGACATCGAGCGCGATGTCGTGCGCGGGATGATCGTGCATCAGGGAATCCGCAGTGATGGACGTGATTGCGATACCATCCGCCCGATCTCGATCGAGGTCGGCGTCCTCCCTCGCACGCACGGCTCCTGCCTGTTCACTCGCGGTGAAACCCAGGCGCTTGTCGTGACCACACTCGGCACCAAGAGCGATGAGCAACGGGTCGAGGCGCTCGAAGGGCAGTCGTGGAAGTCGTACATGCTGCACTACAACTTCCCGCCGTTCAGCGTCGGCGAGACGCGCCCGATCCGTGGGCCGGGTCGTCGCGAAATCGGTCATGGCGCGCTTGCCGAGCGTGCGGTGGAGCCGGTCATTCCCGCCGACACATCTTTCCCCTACACCATCCGCATCGTCAGCGACATCCTCGAGTCGAATGGATCGTCCTCCATGGCCTCGGTTTGTGGGGCTTCGATGGCGCTCATGGACGCGGGCGTGCCGATCAAGACGGCGGTCGCTGGCGTCGCGATGGGCCTGATCAAGGAAGGCGACAAAGTCGCCGTCCTCACCGACATCCTGGGCGTCGAAGATCACCTTGGCGACATGGACTTCAAGGTGACGGGCACGCGCGAAGGCATCACCGCATTCCAGATGGACACCAAGATCGGCGGGATCTCATTCGAGATCATGCGGGATGCTCTGGCCAAGGCACACAAGGGCCGCATCTTCATCCTCGACAAGATGAAGGATGTGCTCGAGGCGTCGCGTGCCGAGATGTCGCCTTTCGCTCCGCGCATCACGATCGTCAAGATCAATCCGGACAAGATCCGCGAGGTCATCGGACCCGGAGGCAAGGTGATCAAGAAGATCACCGAGGAGACCGGTTGCCAGATCGACATCGACGACAGTGGTGAGATCCGCATCGCTGCCGTGAACATGGAAGCGAGCAAGCGGGCGGAAGAGATCATCCGCAACATCACCGAGGATCCCGAGGTGGGTCGCGTTTACCAGGGCAAGGTCCGCAGCGTCGTCAACTTCGGCGCGTTCGTCGAGATCGTGCCGGGTCGTGACGGCTTGCTGCATGTGTCTGAAATCGACTGGGGCCGCACCGAGCGTGTCGAGGACGTGTTGAACGTCGGCGATATGGTGATGGTGAAGGTCATCAACGTGGATGGAGATGGCAAGATCAAGCTGTCCCGCCGTGCGTTGATCCCGGAGCCAGAGGGCTACGTGGGCAGCGGTGTCACCATGGGTGGTGGCGATCGCGGGTCACGCGATCGCAGCAGCGGCGGTGGTGGGCGGGATCGCGATCGCGGTCGCCGTCGGTAATCGTTTCGGTACATGGCGGCGGGCGGTCCCATGGGATCGCCCGCCGTCTTCATCTCCACCCCCCGCATCGCTACCGAGGGCACTCCAAGCATGTCCAGCGCTATCGAGCGAACGATCCTGCCCTCGGGCCTGACTCTGCTCACCCAGACCATGTCCGACCGGCACACCGTCTCAGTGGGAGTCTGGGTGCGGACCGGTGCACGCGATGAGAGCCGCGAGCACTCGGGGCTCGCGCACTTCATCGAGCACATGATGTTCAAGGGCACCGAGACGCGTGACGCCCGCGCAATCGCTTCCAGCTTGGAGTCCCTGGGCGGACAACTCGACGCATTCACCACCCGCGAGCAGGTGTGTTATACCGCGCGCGCGCTGTCGGAGCACCTGCCCGAGAGCATCGAAGTGTTGTCGGACCTGCTGTGCCGTTCGCGCTTCGAGCCGGTCGAGATCGAGCGTGAGAAATCGGTGGTGAAGGAGGAGATCCTCGCCTACGAAGACAACCCCGAGGAGCGAGTCGCCGACCTGCTCGCCGAGCAGTTGTGGGGCGACCATGCGCTCGGGCGACCGATCCTGGGTAGCGCCGAGAGCGTGGATGCCTTCACGCGCGAGACCCTGCAGGGCCACTTCCGCTCCTGCTATCGTGCCGACCAACTGGTCATCGCGGCCGCCGGCGGACTGCAGCACACGCAGCTGGTGGATCTCGCCGGCAAATGGTTCACGCCGCCCGAGGGGGCTCCACCCGCACTCGACGGCCCACCGCCACCGTTCCTGCCGAGCGTGCGCCACGTGGATCACGACGTGCAGCAGCTGTACCTGTCGCTGGCCACCCGGTCGGTGCCTTATGGCGATCCGCGTCGTTACGCGCTGATCGTCCTCGAGACCTTGCTCGGCGGAGGCATGAGTTCGCGCCTGTTCCAGAGCATCCGTGAGGAGGCGGGGTTGGCGTACTCGGTCTATTCCTCGGTCGATTTCCTACGCGACGGCGGTGGACTTTCGATTCATATGGGCGTCTCACCCGAGAAGGGGCGTCAGGCCCTGACACTGCTTCGCCAAGAGATCCTGCGACTACTTGCCGAGGGACCGACTCCCGAGGAGATCACCTCGACCCAACAGCAACTCAAGGGATCGGTCGTGATGGGCCAGGAGAGCGTGTCCTCGCGCATGTATCATATGGCGCGCCAGGAGTTGTACACCGGCCGCTACACACCGCCCGAGCAGCAGGTCGCACGCTTCCTCGCGGTCACCCGCGACGAAGTCATGGAAGCGGCGAACTTGTACCTGCGCCCCGAGCATTTCGTCCTGACTGCGCTCGGCCCCGGACCGGACGGCACATTGACGGAGAAGGACTGGCCGGTCGAGGTTTGAACGGTCTGGACATCCGCGAACCACGCCGCGACGCCCAGTCGCGTGAACGGCACACTCCTGGCACGTCCCATGGGGCGCATCCTGGCCCCGGGTGTATCCGCCAACGCCATGGTTGACACTCGATTGGACGGTGGACATAGTTCCGCGCTGAGCTCAAGGTCGAAACCCGGCACCGGACTTGCGTGAACCTCAGGTGACATGGACCTCCTGACGCCTCCCCGAACACGCCAGCAGTCCCACTCTCGCACCCTGCGCCAAGGTGGGGGGGGGCGGCGGCTTGCGTGGCTGATGCTGGTCGTGCTCCTGCTGGTTCCCGCCGCGTCTGCGCGCTCGGACGAGGCCGATGAAGCCGACGACAAGCTGCCCGACACCACCGACTTCAAGAAAGACGCGCACGAGTTGCGCCCGGCTGTTCTGCAACCATTCAAGGCGGGCGAGTCGCTGCGTTTCTCGGTGCAGTACGGTTTCATCCACGCGGGCTCGGCCTGGCTCGAGGTGCCCGAGATCGTGGAGTGGAATGGTCGGCCCAGCTATCGCTTGGTTGCGCGCGCAGAGTCGAATGGCTTCTTCAGCAAGATGTACAAGGTACGCAACCGGATCGAGTCCCTGTGGGATGTCGATGGGCGCCATAGTTCGCGCTACCTCGAGGATCGTCATGAAGGCAAGTTCCACGCGAATGACACCATCACATTCGCGGGCTCGCCCCTGCAGGCTCGGTATAAGAACGGCCAGAGCTTCGACCTCAAGGGTCCCGTGCAGGACGCGTTGTCGTCATTCTACTACTTTCGCACCCAGCCCCTGCCGGTCGGCGGCAGCATCACGTTCGACTATCACGCCAGCCGCAAGACGGCGCCACTCGAGGTGAAGGTGCTGGGCCGCCAACGCATCAAGACGCCCGCAGGCCGATTTGACTGCCTGGTGATCGAACCGATTCTCAAGGCCGGGGGAATCTTCAAGAATAAGGGCCGGCTGGTGATCTGGCTGACCGATGACGAACGCCGCATGCCCGTGATGATGCGCTCCAAGGTTCTCATCGGGTCGATCAGCGTGGTCCTTCAAGAAGCGAAGCCTGGGTCCTGATGTCCCGCTATCCCGAAGCGGACCTCTCCAAACTCGTCGTGATGTCGGTGACCGACCGACCCACTAAAGTGCAGGTGGAGCAATTCGCCAAGCCGCTCGATCCAGGGGCAGCGCAGGCCGTCCTCGATTCGCTCCCCGACCAGCTCGCCGCCCGCAGCCTGCGCGAAGTAGTGGCCCGCACGGTTCAGGCGGTGCGGAACGCTCGCCCGGTCGTGGTGATGTGCGGTGGTCATGTCGTCAAGGTGGGCGTGACGCCGTGCCTGATCGAGTTGATCGAACTGGGGGTTGTGAAGCACTTGGCCATGAATGGCGCGGGCGCGATCCACGATGTCGAGATCGCACGCATCGGCAGGACCTCCGAGGACGTCGAGGCCGGACTGCACCAAGGCCGCTTCGGCATGGTGGATGAGACCGGGGACTTCATGAACGCTGCCATGGTGCAGGGCGCCAAGGGCGGCGAGGGGCTGGGCGAGTGTTGGGGCCGCGCCATCGAGGAGTCTGCAGCACCGCATCGCTCGGTGAGCTTGCTGGCCAGTGCCTGGCGCGCGGGCATCCCGGCGTCGGTGCATGTCGCGATCGGAACGGACACCATCCATCATCATCCGCATTGCGATGGTGCGGCGCTCGGTGAGACCACCCTGCGCGATTTCCGGATCTTCGCGGCTACGCTTGCCCAGGCACGCGGGGCTGTCGTGATCAACCTGGGTTCCGCCGTGCTCATGCCCGAGGTATTCCTCAAGGCGCTGTCCGTCGCGCGGAATCTGGGTGCCGACTTGACCGGGCTGACCACCGTGAACTTCGACCAGATCCAGCACTACCGGCCCACCCTGAATGTGGTGCAGCGGCCGACCAGTGTAGCCCAGGACGCCCGCGGGTATGCCCTGACGGGTCACCACGAGATCATGGTCCCTCTGTTCACGGCCGCAGTCCGCTCCCAGTTGGGTTGCTGACCCGCTCGGTTGGCCCCCGCCGAGCCGCCGACCCGCCGCACCGCAGGGAGGCCAAGGGACATCCAAGGGGGGGGCGTCACCCTCGCACTCAAGCTCAGGGCGGGGTGTGCCGAATCCCCCTATGCGTCCGGTTTGCGACAAGCTTCTGGTGTCGCCATCCAGTGAGGGCTGGAGCGTTGACAGTCTCGAAACCGCCTGCCTATACTCTTGGCCGCGAGTCACCGTGGATACGGTGATCGGCTTTTCGCAGGTGGAGGAAAGACCCAGACGCATCTTGCTACTGCATCGGGTGGGGCCGCAGCCAACTTGCCCTCACCGCTGAGAAGTTAGCCGGGTTCTCACCCAGAGCCCGAGTGCGTCCGGCAATGCCTGCGTCGTCACCCCCCCCGGTGGCGTGGTTCGCCTGTCCGCACTCTCCAAGGTCCTGGGCACTTCCTTCGCCGACCGGGAGTACGCGTGATCCGTTCCATTGTCCGTTACCTTGTGGCTGTATCGCTGGGTCTCATCCTCGCCATCCCGGCGCTTGCCGGTCAGGCGGATTCGACATCCATCGATTGGAGCCGCGTCCCCGAGTACCGCATTGTCCCAGGGGACAAGCTGGCGGTGAACATGGGGCCACGCAACGATGGCACGGGGGACATGGTCCGCGAGCAGAAGGTCCGCCCGGACGGCCGTATCACGCTCTTTCCCGTGGGCGATGTCGTCGCCGCGGGACTCACGCCGATGGAACTCCAGATCTCGCTGGTCGCCTTGCTCAGCGCCGAGTTGCGCCAACCGCGTGTCACGGTCGAAGTGGTCGAGCCTGCGGGCAATGTGGTGCATGTGCTGGGACGAGTGGACAAGCCAGGGTCCTATCCTGCGGGGCCGTTCGTGACTGTCATGCAGGCCATCACTGCTGCAGGTGGGCTCAAGGATGATGCCGCGCGCAACAGCGTGCTCGTGTTCCATCGCGACGGTGCACGCACCGTTGCCGTCACTCGCGTCCGCCTGGACCGGCTCCTCAAGGGCGACGACCTCGAGGACCTTCCCGTCTCCAAGTTCGACATCGTGTTCGTGCCCCGGTCCACGATCGGCAACATCGGTGTCTTCGTCCAACAGTTCTTCGGGCCGACATCCCAGGTGCTCGCCTCGGCGTTCACTGGATGGGAGTTGTTCAACCTCGACCGGGTTTTCGTCACCCGCGTCGTTGCGGAGTAGCCGTCTCGATGAGCACATCGCCTCCAGGCCAGCCACAGGCTCCAGCCGCGAATCAAGCGACCTCCCGCGAGTTCCTGTCGGTCATCTTCCGACGGAAGTGGCTCATCATCGGGCTGTTCGTGGTGGTGACCGGGACCGTGTTGGCCGTGGCCATGTCCACGCCAGTTTCCTATTCTTCGACCGGCCGCGTGCTGATCGTCCGCGGCGAACAGCAGAGCGCTTTGAGTCCGGGACGCACGATCTTCAGCGAATGGGAAGAGGACCTGGGAAGCGAGGTCGAGGTGACCCGCAGCTACCCGGTTCTGACCCGGGTCCGGGAGCTCTTGGCCGAACAATCCGCCCGTACCGGCCGCAAGATCACGCTCGACCCGGGCTCGATCGACGTCGAAGTGATGGGCAAGAGCAATGTGTTGGGGTTGGGCTACAGCAACGGCGATGGCGAGGTCGCCCAGATCGTCTGCAGTGCACTCATCACGGCCTACACCGAGTATCGCCAGAATCGTTTGTCCATGGGAAAGCCCGAGGGATTCTTCGAGGGTGAGATCCTGAAGATCGACCAGGAACTCAGCACCCGCCTCTCCCAGCGCAGTATGTATTCCACGCGTACCGGTGTGACGGACCCCGAGGGGCAGTCGCGTGCCTGGGAAGACCAACTCGGCGCGCTGGAACAGAAGGCCAACGAAACCGCGGCCGAGGTCGCCGAAGCGCAGGCCTCGCTCAACTCCATGCGGGAGATGCAGCAGCAGCCCGAGATCGACCTGCCCACACTCGGAATGCCCTTCTCCAACGAATCCGCACTGGTCAGCCTGAAGCAGAAAATCGTGGAACAGCAGACGCGCATTGCAAACCTGCGTGAGCGATACCGGGATGATGCGGCTGAAGTGGTCAATGCCAAGGAGACTCTCGAGACGCTTCAAGCCCTGCTGCGGCGCGAGGTCGAGGCGAGACTCACCATGTCGCAGTCCCGCATGAGCGTGCTCAAGTCGCGGCTCGTGAGTTACAACCGGGACATTGCCGCCCTACACGCCAAGCTCTCCGGCATCCCCCAGAGTCTGCGTTCGATTGATGAACTCGACGCCGATATCAAGAATCTGCGAGCCCGCTATGACGAACTTTCCAGGGCGCGCGATCTCGCCCGGATCACTGCGAACACCTCGCATGGTTTCAATGTCGTCCTCCTGAATCCTGCGGGGGCGCCGGTGCCACAGAACACGCGCGATTACGTGCGGCTCGCGCTCGCCCCGGCATTCAGCCTGGTCGTGGGAATCGGGCTGGCATTCTTCTTGGATGGCCTGGACCTCACGGTCCGCACTGCCAATCAGGCTGAGGAATACCTCGAACTGCCCGTCCTCGCGTCCCTTTCCAATCGTCGCAACAAGCGCGGATAGGCGCGACGCAGCGCACCCGGAGAACCCATCGTCA
>JBDSKE010000127.1:0-7420 GCA_039917105.1 Candidatus Eiseniibacteriota bacterium
CCTTGCGGCGATTCCCCGACCTTCGATGAACGGTTGAAAGGAGTACTGATGAACTCTGCGCGCAGGGTTCTGCCGAAAGCCCTGTCCCTCATCCTGCTGGCGGTGACCTTCGGGGTCTCCGTGGCAACCGCACAATTCTATGAGCCCTCTGTGAGCTCATTGGGACTGACATCAAGCTCGCTCGCCCGCAGCCCGCGTTTGCTGGGAATGGGCAAGCTGCAGCTCGTGGTGGATGACCGCGACGCGAGCATCAACCTCTGGGATTTCGCCCAGAACCCCATGGGGATCGCGACCGATGACACGGTCTCGACGTTGGACCTGCGGCCGGGCACCGATGCCGCGCACGGGGCGCACCTGCTACTCGGTCCGAACCATACCTATCGCGAAGATCTGGCCGCCCGCACCATGCACACACAGATCGAGGCATTCCATCGCGATGCCGGTGGAACCACGTTCGGCGGTGTGTTCCAAGCCAACTCGGTGCGCTTCGACCGGCCTTTCTCCGACAATATCGAAGTCCGGCGTGGTATCTCGGCCCCTTCCATCGCGCCGGTGCTGAGTGGACGTTTCCCGTATATGGGTGGGGGCAAGTTGCGCTATGCCGTCCGCGGTCGCTTCCAGAGCGAACGCCGACTGGATGAATATCGTCGCATCCTCACCAATGGCGCGGGGCAGTTCATCGGGCTCGATGGCCTGACCTTGAATCCCCCGGACTACTTCAGTCCGGATGAGTACAAGGTCAGCAGCACCGCGTTCGGGGCATTCGTCTCATACGATGTCCACAAGGATCACGTGCTGGCGTTCGGTCTCGATGCCGTGAACCAGAAGTGGAAGGGCACGAACGCAGGTTTCAAGTCTGCCAGTCAGATCGACGAGAAGCGTCCCTACAAGGTTGGCCAAGCCACCCTCGTCGGGCACTTCGGCAAGTCACTCGAGTACGGTGTCGATGGTCATGGGTGGTTGTCCACGTCCCAACAGGACTGGCGCTTCACGCTCTCGGCTGGAGTGGGGGCGGACCCGCTCACCGGTCGCGGCAAGCTGCTCGAGCGTGAGGAGAAGGGCAGCCGTCTGGATTCGCGCGTGAAGTGGCGGAGCGGCGCCGCCACGATCGGCGGACAACTCTGGACCTCGGCCTCCAAAGTCACGATGACGCCACCGGGGGCTTCCGACCTCACATCGCTCAATCGATTCCTCAACGTGGTGTCCGCCGCGGTCGGCGGCGACACACTGTCGCTGCCGGACAGCGTCGTGGCGGGAGAGACCCGCACTTACGCATGGGGCTACGGTGCGGGCGTGGGCTACAAGTTCGCGCGCGCCACGGTCGGCAGCGAGTTCCACTGGGGACGGGATCTCAGTACCAGCCTGGGCAACGGGCTGGGCCCGAAACAGGTGGGCTGGGATGTGCGCGCCGGACTCGAATATCTATGGACGAACGCTGTCGCGGTCCGGACCGGGTATCTGTACCGGTCCTATGACGAAGATGATCTCACCCGTTCGAACGAATATGGTGGGCACACCGGGACGATCGGACTCGGCGTGAAACCGGTGGGCACCACCTGGTCGGTCGAGTCCGGTTACGCGATCGAGTGGTTGGTCCCCGATTTCGGCGACCCTTCTCATTCGCAGCGCAGCCGTCAGAACCTGTCGCTGCAGGTCCATTGGGGCTTCTGATGCCCCGTCCGGTGGGGGCGGCGAAAAAAGTCGTTGACCTTTCGGCGGCGCCCCCCGATATTATGTTTGTCCGGGCGTACGGCACCGGAGCCTCGCGGCTCCTCCCACGGTGCCTTTCGTTGCTATTGCTGTGGCGACGACCCACCTCTCTCGCGCCGAGACGTCTTCCTCAGTGCCCACCCCCCAGGAAATCGTACTTCGTTCGCCGTATCGCACGCGGAAACTGCGGCACGCAAACGAGTTGAGTTCCCGAAATGCTTTGACACAAGTTCACGCGGTTGGCATCTTGTACGGGAAAATACCCGCGGCCTCCTGGTTGCAATTCACGAGAGGGTTGAGTCCATGCTGATCCACGCCAGACGCTTCATCGTGACCTGCGGCATCATTACCGCCGCACTGGCGCTTGCGCTCCCAGCGCTCGCCCAACAGAAGCCCGCAGCGCCAGCCGCACGGCCGGCTGCCCCCACGCCCGCACGTCCCGCGGCACCAGCGACCGTAGGCGCGGTGGGAAAGATCGCCGGCCGCGCGATGGAGAAGGGCAAGGACCCCGTCGGCTATGCCAACGTGATCGTGTTGGGGACCAAGCAGGGCACCGCCACCGATGAGAACGGCAACTTCGTCATCTCGGGCGTGCCCGTGGGCACTTACCAGGTGAAGCTCCTGGCGATCGGATTCGACCCGGTCATCCTCTCGGTGCAGGTCAACGCGGGTCAGACCTCGACCGTCACTTTCAACGTGGGCGCCACGAAGGTCGTGACGGAAGTGGCGACCATCGAAGTCCGCGCCGAGAAACGCATCGACACCAAGTCATCGACCACCAAGCAATCGATTTCTGCCGAGAAGCTCAAGGAGATTCCGGTCGATAACCTGAGCCAGGCCATCGCCACCAAGGCAGGCATCGTGGCGCAAGGCGGAGAACTGCACTTCCGCGGTGGCCGTGGCGGCGAAGTGAAGTTCCAGTTCGACGGCGTCGAAGCGACCGATCCGGCGTTCGGTGGCAGTGCGAACATCGCGAACCTGGCCGTGGCCGGCACCGACGTGCTCTCGGGTGGATTCGACGCCGAGTACGGCAATGCCCTGTCGGGTGTGGTCAGTGTCAGCACGAAAGAGGGCGGTGAGCGGTTCGGCGGTGAGGTCCGCTGGGACACCGATCGCTACGGCGATCCGACCAAGACGTTCAACAACTTTGATCGTTTCAGCTTCGGCTTCGGCGGTCCGACTCCGATCAAGAACCTCACGTACTTCGCGACCTATGAGGGCACTTTCTCCGACACGTATCTGCGCACCAGCCTCTCGCGCCCGCGTCGGACCCTGATCGACTTCATCCAGCTGGGGAACCGGCAGAGCAACCAGATCAATACGAACTTCAAGCTCGCCTACCGGATGAACCCCAAGAACAAGCTCACCTTCGAGACCATCAACAACCGCACGATCAACACGGCCTATAACCACATGTGGAGCCGCGAGGGATTCGTGCAGGTGTTCTACGACACGGTGCGGGCCGTGGGGCAGCCGAATCGCTATGTGCCGCGCTATGGCACATGGTCGGAGTTGCAGGTGGATTCCACCTACCAGGCTGTGAACTTGCCGGATCACGTCCCGACCCTGGACGACCGGTACCAGCAGTTCACCTCCGTTTGGACCAACCAGCTGTCGGACAAGAGTGTCTGGACCACCCGTATGTCGAGTTTGGCGTTCAACACGCTGTTCTCGGTAGGGCGCAAGGAGCCTTGGGAGTACTCGGTCCAGAGCCCGTTCTACTGGAGCGGCAACACCGTGTTCGGCTCGGAGAATAATCCGTACTTCGCCACCCACGGCGACTTCCCCAACTACTTTCGCCGTTCGACGAACGTCTACAACCTGAAGACTGATTTCTCGACCCGCCGTTACAAGCAGCACACCCTCAAGAGCGGCCTCGAGGTGAAGTACAACCGCGTGCAGAACCTGAACCTCTCGCTGCCGAACTCCGAAACCAACGGGTTGCCGGGGGGGACGCGCTCGGACTTCGTGAACTACAACCCCGAGGGCGCCGCGTATCTTCAGGATCGCTGGGAGTTCGAGGGCTTGGTGCTCAACGCAGGTGTGCGCTTCGATGTGTTCTCACCGGGCGACCAGATCGCCAGCACGGACCTCGCGAGCGGCAAACGCTTCAAGCAGCAGTTCAGCCCACGTCTGGGTATCGCCTACCCGGTCTTGGATCGCGACGTGCTCAGCTTCCACTATGGGTGGACGTACCAGACGCCGGCCCGCACGTACGTGTTCGAGAACCGTGGTATCAACTCGAGCGTGGGCGTGCGCGGCAATCCTGACTTGGAGCCGGAGACCAACATCTCGTACCAGGCCGGCGTGCAGCACTTGTTCACCAAGGACATCTCGGGCCAATTCGGCGTGTTCTTCAAGGACATCTATGGCCTGATCACCGTCCGCCAGGACCGGGACGAGTTCGGCAACCTGGTCAACGTCTACTACAACGGTGACTACGCCTCGGCGCGCGGCTTCGAAGCGAGCCTGTCCAAGAGCTTCAGCCACAAGTTCTCGGCGGACGTGAACTACACCTACTCGATCGCGACGGGTGTAGCGTCCGACCCCAACCAAGCGTTGCAGTTCTTCAACGGCGGCCGGTTGTACCTGCCGATCTCCGAGCAAGCCCTCAATTGGGACCAGCGCAATACGGTGAGTATCAATTCCACCGTGCGTGATCCGGGCAAGTGGGGACTGCGCATGCTGTGGAGTTACGGCTCGGGATTCCCGTTCACGCCGGCATTCCGCAACGACCGACGTCCGGACCCGGTGCTCAACAACTCCCGGCGGTTGCCTTCGCAGGCACGTCTGACGCTGGATGGCGACAAGTACTACCGGATCTGGGGTCAGAACATGACGCTGTTCGTGGACGCCCGAAATGTGCTGAATGCCAGGAATATCCAAAGCGTCTCGCAGGGATCGTTCCCGAATCCGTTCGTGAACACGGCTGGAGACGACTACACGATTTACTTCACCGAGACGGGCCGCGCGGGGGGTGCCTACCTGCAGGATACCAACGGCGACAATATTTTGGACTGGGTGCCATTGCGTGATCCGCGCGTCTTCGAAGAGGGCCGAAACGTCCGCATGGGCATCAGCGTAACTTTCTGACCGGACCGGGTCAGCAGAGGAGCATCCACAACATGAAGCGGATCCAACTCGGGAGTGCATTGGTGGCGCTGGTGATCGCGACGGCCGTCGTGATCCAACCCGCATGGGCCAAGTTGTCGCCCGATGACCCGGATTACAAGACACTCGAAGCCTTCGCCGCGGAGCAGGCTGCTCGCTCGCATCCTGAGACGCTGCCGGGTGGGCGACGTCCGACGTCTCCCTTGGCGATTCCCGACATCTTCGGTCCGGGCGCAGTGCTCAACGTCGGCAATCTCTACATGAAGATCACCAACAACGGATTCGACTGCAATCCGTTCACGAACCTCTCCAGCGATCCCTCTGGCCAGTGGCCCGGCGCGTCATCGGTCGAGTACTTCAACTTCATTGCCATGTCGGTTGGAGCTGTGAACCCGCTCGCCTCCGACCCGACCGCGGTCCGTCGTGTGAGCTACCTCACGGAATGGCGCCCGCCGACCCTCGATCCAGAAGACAAGATCTATCGCGGTTATGACGGCATCGTCAATGGCAGCCGCTTCATCAATGATGACTCCGACCTCGATCCACTCACCGGAGAAGAGCGCTACGACGAGGACTTCCTGGACGGCCGTGACAACGACGGCGACGGTCGCATCGACGAGGACTTCGCTGCGATCGGCCAGCAGGTCTACTCGTGTGTGATGCGCGACGACACGCCCCAGGCGATCAACGCGGCCGCAGCCGAACGGCATGTCCCCCTGGGTATGGAGTGCCGCAAGTTGGCGTGGGCCTACTCGATCCCTGGATTCACCGATTTCAATGTGATCCAGTACGACTTCTTCAATCGTTCCGGGCACGTTTTGGACTCGGTGGTCGTCGGCTTCCGCGTCGACATGGATTGCGGCCCGGTCGAGAAGGGCAACTATTTCAGCGACGACCTGGATGTGCCCACCTACCCGCAGGGCAACTTCTGGATCCAGACGCCGAGCACCGACAAGCGGCTCCAGGAGAAGGGCACACATCGCCCAGTAAATGACGTCTCGAGCGATTCAGCACTGTGCCCGCGTTTCCCGATTGCGATCAGCGGTTGGTCGGTCGCGGACGACGAGGGCGACGACGGCAAGACGCCCGGCATGCCTCACTTCCTGCTCATCGATCACACGATCGATCCGACCGGGGAGAATGGCCCGCGCAAGGTGGGCTTCCGCGCGTTCCGCTCCTTTGTGGGTGGTACGCCCTACAACCAGGGCGGCAATCCCACGATCGACCAGCAGCGCTACGAGTTCATGACCAGTGTCGAGAACATCGACCCGTTGACGGGATTCATCAATCAGGCCAATGGGGACCAGAAGGGCGACTTCCAGGCGTGGGCATCGGTGGGCCCGTGGTTGAAAGTGCCTGACGGCGGCAAGATCTCGGTGACCATCGCAGCAGGAGTGCGTCCGGGCACCTACCGTTTGGGCACCGCCTATATCAATGATTACAGCCGCATCTCCCAGCCTTACACCACGCCGTTGGGCGAAGACGCCAGGATCGTGAGTGACCCGACAACCTTGGTCCAGCTCTACCCCGCGCTCGACAATGCGATTGCGGCCCAAGTGGCGTTCGAGGGAGCGTACGAGAAGAAGGCTTGGCCGTTGCTCCCGGATGACCACGGCCGCGAGACCCCGATCAAGGCCCCGCCGGGGCAGTTCCTCACACTGCAGGGATGTGAGGCGCATGACGCGGCTTCACGCTTGGTCGGGGACCGCAACTACGAATGGTTCGACTTCGATTGCAGCTATTGCACGGGCGCGTACTCGGTCTCGGAGGGCGGCTATTTCCACCGCACCTGGCTGGCAGAGGCTCCGCCGCCAAGTCCGAACACCAATACGGCGATCAACTACAACTTCTCGGACAACCCGGTGCGCCGTTTCATTGCGGCGGGTGACCAGAAGGTGACCATTGCCTGGGACAACCTGTCCGAGACCACTCCCGATCCCAAGTCCGGTCAGTTCGACTTCCGCGGCTACCGGATCTGGAAGGTGTCCAACTGGCAGCGCCCGGTCGGTTCGGGCGGTCCTGGTGAGAATGACTGGACCTTGCTCGGAGAGTTCCGACTCTTCAATCACGCGCCCGATAACAGGCGCCCTTGCACGGCGCAGGAGATCCTCGCGGGTCGCTGCGCCGCCGGCGAGCTCGTCTGCCCGCAGGTCTTCATCCCGCAGACCGGCGTGACCGTCGACCTGTGTCTCCAGGACGGGGACCTGGTCAATCTGCAGAGCGGACAGATCATCCGGCCGGACCCTACCGTCTTGTGCGTCGGTTATCCCGTTTGCCTCACTGACGTGGCCGACAAGTTGGGTCAGGTGGGCGTTCCCGATACGCTCATTCGGTATCCGGTCGGGCGCTACCGGTACGTCGATACTCAGGTGAAGAATGGGTTCATCTACTTCTACTCGGTGACCGCGTTCGATTCGACCGGTCAGGGCGATGGCAAGGTGGAGTTGGGGAGCCGCCGCGCCGCAGTCGAGACCGAGGGCATCGTGCCGCAGGTTGGCGCCGATTCAACCGCCGGAGCGAAGACGAAGGTGTGGGTGGTACCGAATCCCTATCGCGGACTGCGCACGATCAGCGACCGCCCCTCGGCGTGGGACCTCAC
>JBDSKE010000128.1:0-4261 GCA_039917105.1 Candidatus Eiseniibacteriota bacterium
GTCAACGTGTCGATGGTCACGTTCATGCTCTTGAGCTTGAGACGCGCCACTTCCTTGTCGATGTCCTGCGGCACGACGTAGACGTTCTTGTCGAGCTTGGACGCCTTCTTCACGAGATACTCGACCGAGAGCGCCTGGTCGGCGAACGACATGTCCATCACCATCGCCGGGTGGCCCTCGGCCGCTGCCAGGTTGATGAGACGGCCCTCACCCAGCACGTAGACGCGCTTGCCGCCCTTGAGCTTGTACTCCTCCACGAACGGACGGGCCACACGCTTGGAGACCGCCATGCGATCGAGCGCCGGGATGTCGAGCTCGACGTTGAAGTGTCCACTGTTGCAGACGATCGCCCCATCCTTCATGGCCGCGAAGTGCTCGCGACGGATGACCGACTTGTTGCCCGTCACCGTGATGAACAGGTCTCCCTTGGGGGCGGCATCCTCCATGGAGCAGGCAATGTAACCGTCCATCGCGGCCTCGAGGGCGCGCAATGGATCGACCTCGGTGACCATGACGGTGGCGCCCATGCCCTTGGCACGCGCCGCGAGCCCACGGCCACACCAGCCGTATCCGGCGATCACCACGGTCGAACCGGCGATCAGCATGTTCGTGGCGCGCAGCACGCCGTCCATGGAGCTCTGACCGGTGCCATAGCGGTTGTCGAACAGGTGCTTGGTGTCGGCATCGTTGATGGCGACCACCGGGAACTTGAGCTTCTTGTCGGCTGCCATCGCGCGCAAGCGGGTGACTCCGGTCGAGGTCTCCTCGGTCCCGGCGAAGACGTCGCGCAGGTACTTGGTCATCTTGGTGTGCAGCACGGTCACCAGATCACAACCGTCGTCCATGGTGATCTGCGGGCGAGCCTCGATGCAGGACACGATGTGCGAGTAATAGGTCTTGTGATCCTCACCCTTGATCGCGAACGTCGGTACGTCGTAGAAGCGGATCATCGCAGCGGCGACGTCATCCTGGGTGCTGAGCGGATTGGAGCCGCACAGGAACACTTCGGCGCCACCAGCCTTGAGGGTCCGCATGAGGTTGGCGGTCTCGGTCGTGACATGCAGACACGCCGCGATGCGCAGCTTCTTGAAGGGCCTCTCCTTGGCGAAGCGGGCACGGATGGCACGCAGCACGGGCATGTTGCGCTCGGCCCACTCGATGCGGTCCTTGCCGGCTCGCGCCAGGCTCATGTCCTTGACGTGACCGACCATTGGGGGTTCCAACGTGGCAACCGCCTTCGCGGCCTTGGCCAGTTTCGACTGCTTACGTGACGCCATTGATGCTCCTGGTTACGGGTCTTGACCACAAGGGACTGCAGAACGGATGACGCCACCCAGTCTGCCCGTCGACGGACACGGGCGCAAGGCCGCACTCAGTGCTTGTCGTACCTGTATTACAATGCTATGTATAAGCATATGAAACGAACCACGCTGCTTCTGGATGCCGCACTGCATGCCGAACTCAAGCGTCGCGCTGCCACCGAAGGTCGCACGCTCACCGACGTGGTGGAGCGTGCGCTTCGCATGGGACTCGCAGCCCTGCATGCGCCCCGCCATGCGCGCGTCAGCCTCCCATCATTCGATCTCGGCCCCTTCCTCGTCGATCCCGCGCGACGCGATCTGCGCCCCAGCGAGCCCGCCGGCGAGGAGGATTGATGCGCGCACTGGACACCAGTCTGCTGGCGTATGCCGCCAACCGTTACGCGCCCGAGCACGCACGGGCTTCCGCCGTGGTGGAGGAATGCGCCAACAGCGAGCAACCCTGGTCGCTGCCCTGGAGTGTGGTGCACGAGTTCCTCGCACTGGTCACCCACCCGCACGCCGTCGCGCGGGCCATGCGGCCGGTGGATGCGTGGGGATTCATCGAGGAGCTGGCACAGAGCCCAACGCTTCGGCTGCTTGGCCCCACCCCGCAGCATGCCGCCACGGTGGCCGAGGTTCTGTCCCTTACTCGGGGCGACTCCTCCGGGCTTCCGCCGGGTTTCGACACCGCGGTGCTGTTGCGCGAGCATGGCGTACGCGAACTCCTCTCGAGCGACCGCTCGATGCGGCTGTACCGTTTTCTTGATGTCCGCGACCCGGTGCACGGCGAACTGTGGACTCCCGCCGAAAAACCCAAACGCCGCTACCGCACCCTCACCCGCCGCAAAGGAGCCTGAGCAATGTCGCTGACCTGGTGCACCTCCACTCCCGAACCGCCCTATTACGCCGTGATGTTCACCAGCCTACGAAAGAGTGCCGATCCCGAGGGCTACGACCGCATGGCCCAGGCCATGGACACGCTGGCGGCGCAACAAGCCGGCTACTTGGGCGTCGAGAGCGTTCGAAACGCGGACGGTATGGGCATCACGATCAGCTATTGGCGCGATGAGGACTCGATCATCGCGTGGAAGCGTGTGGCGGCTCATACGGAGGCGCAGCGCCAGGGCCGCGCGAATTGGTACGAGGACTATGCGGTGCGGATCGCACGGGTCGATCGCGCCTACACGCTGGCGACGAGTCATGAGGTCGGATTAGGCTAGCGCCGCGCCGGCATCAGGGCCGCGGTCATCAGGTGGGCGGCGCAGGGACACGATGCGATACCCGGGAGGGGCTCCATGACGAGCGTGAATGCTGTAACGGTCACCGGGAATGAAGTGGAGTTGAGCAAGGCGATGCTCGATGGGCTGCGTGCGGGATTGCGCGGGCAGCTCTTGACCCCTGCAGATGCCGCATACGACGAGGCGCGCCGCGTCTGGAACGCCATGATCGACCGTCGGCCCGGGCTGATCCTGCGTTGCCTGGGGGTCGCTGATGTCGTCGCGTCCGTGAACTTCGCCCGCGAGCATGGGCTATTGCTCTCGATCAAGGCGGGCGGCCACAATATCTCGGGACTCGCCGTGTGCGATGGCGGTCTCACCCTGGACCTATCCCTCATGCGAGGGGTGTGGGTGGATGCGCCGGAGCGCGTTGCGCACGCCCAGGCCGGGTGCCTGTTGGGAGATGTGGATCGCGAGACGCAGCTGAATGGCCTGGCCGCGGTGCTCGGTTTCGTGTCCATGACCGGAGTCGCTGGCCTCACACTTGGCGGTGGCTTCGGCTATTTGTCCAAACGCTTCGGTTGGACCTCGGACACGGTGCGCTCGATGCAGGTAGTGACCGCGGACGGCCGCGTGGTGCGAGCCAGCACAGCCGAGAATGCCGATCTGTTCTGGGGCCTTCGCGGCGGCGGCGGCAACTTCGGCGTTGTGACCGATATCGAATTGGCATTGTTCCCGGTGGGCCCCGAGATCGTGGGGGGCGCGATCGCGTGGCCGGGCGAGGATGCCCCAGCGGTGCTCGAACGCTTCCGCGAACTCACGCGGGATGCGCCACCGGAGCTTGCGTGCGTGGCCGCATTGCGCATTGCGCCACCCGCGCCGTGGATCGCCAAGGAGTGGCATGGCAAGCCCATCGTGGCGCTGTTCGTCTGCCACACCGGCCCAATAGCCGAGGCCGAGGCCCTGCTGGCGCCGCTGCACACATTCGGAAAGCCCATCGGCGACATCGTCGAATGCCGCTCCTATGTGTCGCAGCAAGCTTTGCTCGACGCAACCCAGCCCAAGGGCCGGCGCTATTATTGGAAGTCCGAATACTTGGCCGGCGTGGGGCCCGAGCTGTTCGAGCGCATGCAGGCTCAGGCAGTGAAAATCCCTTCACCGCACTCGGCTGTGATGCTGTTCCCGCTCGGGGGCGCGATTGGCAAGCTGCCGGCGGCACACTCTGCTGTTGGCAATCGTGACGCGGCCTGGGTCGTGAACATCGCCAGCTCGTGGGAAAGTCCTGAGCATGACGGGGTGAACATGGAATGGGCCCGAGCAGGGTGGCGCGACCTGCGACGGTTCTCGACCGGTGGCACTTACGTGAACTTCCTCACCGAGGAGGAAGGCGCCGACCGCATCGCCGCCGCCTATGGCGAGAATCACACTCGGCTTTCCGAGATCAAACGCGCATGGGACCCGGGGAACCTCTTCCGCGTGAACAAGAACATCTCGCCCAAGGCAACGCCCTAGCCCAGGCCGCGCGGATCGGATCAGCCGCGGGCCCGCCAGCGCGCGAGCAACTCGGCCTCGCGCTCGAATGTGAGCACCGGGGAACCCGCGCGACCCTCGGCGCCAAGGGACTGCTCCCAAGTGAGCGTACTCCGCAACGTCTCGGCCACAGGGCGTAACCTGAGCCCGGCTGCGAGCGCACGCGAGATATCGGCTGCCGCGAATCCTGCCTCTGCGGCCGGGATCCACAGT